>NZ_JBHYRR010000100.1:0-263 GCF_047974155.1 Megasphaera jansseni
TCGCGGCGGGCCGCTCAAGGCTCCCTTCATAGGGGAGCTGGCCGCCAAAGGCGGTCTGAGAGGTTAAAGGGCGGCCCCTTCGCAGGGGCGTAAGCCGCCCCTGCGAAGGGGAGGGGGACCGCTTGCGGTGGAGTGGTTCTCCCCCTACGAGCCGAGGGTTACTCGAGGCGATGTTGTCAGTCTGAGTCTGTCGCGGCGGGACGCCGCACCTGATTCGTCGTCGACGAACGATGAACGGCCTACGACGAACGACATCGCCATCG
>NZ_JBHYRR010000101.1:0-256 GCF_047974155.1 Megasphaera jansseni
TGCTTGATATATGTGCGTGTTTTCATGCATCACATGTCATGTATGGCGTGTACATCACCAGTTCAAGCGGGCCGCCCTGGGTCGGCCCCTACGATGCGGCCATAAGGCCGCAAAAACGAATCACTAACAACGAACAACCAAAAAGCACTAGCGGTTGTCCCACCTCTCCTGCCGAATCGAGGCTTCTGCTATCTGTCTGTATACTTTCACTCCATCAGGTCTCGAGATTCGGCATAAGCGACTCACTCGGTTTTGC
>NZ_JBHYRR010000102.1:0-255 GCF_047974155.1 Megasphaera jansseni
CAGCTGGCCTGGGAGGTATACGATTCTTCCTGTTCCAGATAGGTTATCCCATAGCGTTCACACAGGTGTTTCAAGGTACTACGAAGATAGCTCAAATTGATTTGAGTGAAATGCTGATTCGTTACTTTGCCCAGCTTCAGTTCTCGTTTGAAATCCCGGTTATAGCCGCAAACAAGGATCCCTATCTGATGGTCAATGCAAAAATCGAGGATATAGCGGGCTGTCTTGCGAAGGATGTCCTGCATCTGGAAATTC
>NZ_JBHYRR010000103.1:0-254 GCF_047974155.1 Megasphaera jansseni
CCATTTGCTGGCGTGCTGAAACTCGCTGCGCTCAAACAAAGCAGCACGCCGGACGCAAATAGCACGCACGGCATCCGACACGGTCAATAATGACCGTGCGGACCGAGGTCGTTCCCGCAATGTCACCCGTCAGGGGCCAGGCAGCCGTATCCATTAGAGCTGAACAAAAAAATCTGAAAAAAAACAAATCCCGGACTGTAAAAAGCCCGGGATTGCGCGTAAAATAGAGTTATGAAGGCACTAAATACGCATGT
>NZ_JBHYRR010000104.1:0-254 GCF_047974155.1 Megasphaera jansseni
CGGCTTCCTATCCTCCCAGGGGGCCTCCCCCCAAGTACTTTCGGCGTTTGCGGGCTTAACTGCTGTGTTCGGCATGGAAACAGGTGGATCCCCGCAGCTATCGCCACTGAATTATCTTGTTTCAGGATGTTCGTATCCTGACAACTGCATAAAAATGTTTTTCCTTTCGAACCTTCCCTGTAGTCAAGTCCTCGGTCTATTAGTACCGGTCCGCTCCGTACATCGCTGTACTTCCACTCCCGGCCTATCAACCA
>NZ_JBHYRR010000105.1:0-248 GCF_047974155.1 Megasphaera jansseni
AGTCGCTTATGCCGAATCTCGAGACCTGATGGAGTGAAAGTATACAGACAGATAGCAGAAGCCTTGATTCGGCAGGATAGGTGGGACGACCGCTAGTGCTTTTTTGTTGTTCGTTGTTAGTGGTTCGTGGCTCGTAGGAAATGCGCGGCTTCCTATCTGACCAGGGTTCCCTGGGATAAGCAGGGAACCGGTTTTGAAGGAGCCTGCGACGCGCAAAACCGTGTGAGTCGCTTATGCCGAATCTCGAG
>NZ_JBHYRR010000106.1:0-245 GCF_047974155.1 Megasphaera jansseni
TCGACGAACGCTATCAACATCAAGAATGGCTTCCTGACAGTGCCGATGAGCCGTGAATATATGAAACGCCATAACGGGCATCGGATTCGGATTCCTGTTCCCGACAGACTGAAGGATAAGACGATTCAAGAAGTCCGCATCTGTCCCATGTATGGCGGACGGTATTTCAAGATTCAGTATTGCTACTTACAGGACCCAGAACCGGTGAAAACCTCGCCAGACCGTGTCCTGGCTATCGACTTGGG
>NZ_JBHYRR010000107.1:0-239 GCF_047974155.1 Megasphaera jansseni
AAGACAGCCCGCTATATCCTCGATTTTTGCATTGACCATCAGATAGGGACCCTTGTTTGCGGCTATAACCGGGATTTCAAACGAGAACTGAAGCTGGGCAAAGTGACGAATCAGCATTTCACTCAAATCAATTTGAGCTATCTGCGCAGCACCTTGAAACAGCTGTGTGAACGCTACGGGATAACCTATCTGGAACAAGAAGAATCGTATACGTCCCAGGCCAGCTGCCTGGATTTGGA
>NZ_JBHYRR010000108.1:0-239 GCF_047974155.1 Megasphaera jansseni
TCCAAATCCAGGCAGCTGGCCTGGGAGGTATACGATTCTTCTTGTTCCAGATAGGTTATCCCGTAGCGTTCACACAGGTGTTTCAAGGTACTACGAAGATAGCTCAAATTGATTTGAGTGAAATGCTGATTCGTCACTTTGCCCAGCTTCAGTCCTCGTTTAAAATCCCGGTTATAGCCGCAAACAAGGGTCCCTATCTGATGGTCAATGCAAAAATCGAGGATATAGCGGGCTGTCTT
>NZ_JBHYRR010000109.1:0-236 GCF_047974155.1 Megasphaera jansseni
GACATTCCCGTATACCAGCCGGATGCTCCCTATACAGGAACGTTCAGCGGAAAACGAGTCCGGCGCGGCTTGTACCGCTTTGCCGATGGAAGGACGGCCAATGCCGACATCAACGGCGCCGCCAATATACTCCGCAAAAGTAAGCAGAACTTCGATTTTGAGGGACTGTGTAAGGGGCTTTTGGACAGCCCTTTGAGAATAAGGCTATCCTGATTTCAGGAGGAAACTTAAACAGC
>NZ_JBHYRR010000010.1:0-87547 GCF_047974155.1 Megasphaera jansseni
AACGAAAAACTTTTAAGTTGAAGGGGCCTCGCATGATGGCAAAAACCTTCGTGCGACAGCCCCTTTTAAGTGGTTAGCAGTTAGTGGCTAGTGGCTAGAGGATGGGGTTAAATTTAAAGGTTTTCTCTGCAAACTACAAACTCTATTGCTACAAACTATAAAGTAAATGGGGCCTAGCATGAAAGCAAAAGCCTTCGTGCGACAGCCCCCTTTTTTGTAGGGGCGTCCCGTGGGACGCCCGCTTCGGACAAGTATTGAACTCCCAGACCGGAAATTTCTCCTCCAAATGTTGGGGCGGGCTTGCCACGTGCAAGCCCCTACGGATGGCTCCCTACATCGGCAGGGTGACGGTGATGGTCGTGCCTTCGTTTTCTTTACTGCTCAAGGCAATGGTGCCGTGATGCTGTTCGACGATGTGCTTGACGATAGCCAGGCCCAGGCCAGTCCCCTTGATTTTGCGTGAACGGCTGGAATCGGCCCGGTAAAAGCGTTCAAAGACACGCTGCTGTTTATCCTCAGGTATGCCGATACCTGTATCACGGATGATGAAGAAGGCCTTGTGCCCATCGTGTCGGACATCGATGTAGACATGGCCGCCAGGCCGATTGTACTTGATGGCATTGTCGAGGAGATTCATGATCATTTCCCGGAACAGGCCACGGTCCGCCCAGACTTCTGTATCGTCCATGGTGCAGTGGACGGTGACTTTCTTTTCCATCAGGACCGGTTCCATGAATTCCACGATATCCTGGATCAAATCGCGCAGGCACAGCCGGTCGGGATGGATTTGGCGCTTGCCATCTTCGATGCGGGCCAAGTGCATGATTTCTTCGATCATCTGCAAGAGGCGCAGGGCTTCCTTGCGGATGAGCGTCCCGAAATGGATGACGTCGTCTTTATTCTTGAAAATACCCGTCGACAAGACTTCGGCGAAGCCGCTGATCGACGTGAGGGGCGTCTTCAGTTCATGCGATACATTAGATGTAAATTCCCGGCGCAGCTGTTCCCGATGTTCCTGTTCGGTCACGTCGTCGATGATGAAGAGGGTCCCATAAAAATCGTCATCTTTATAGACGGGCTGAATGGTCAGCAAGTACAGGCGGTCCGACCGGATCAGCTTCACGTCACAGGCACTGTCGATATGCTGCAAGGCATCCCAGGATACATCAGGGATGAGTTCCTTCAGATTGCGCTGCAAGACGTCCTGAGTCTGGCTGGCTCCGAGGAAATGGGCAGCCCGCAGGTTGAGGCCGGCAATACCGCAGGCCTTGTCTGTCAGAATGACGCCTTCCTGAAGATTTTCCATGATGAGGCGCATAATATTGCGCTGCTGCTCCAGGCTGCGCATATTGTCGGTAATGGTCTGGCTCTGCAAGAAAATTTTATCGACTAACGGCTGCAGTTCATGGTCGACCTGCGGCGGCTGCCCCATCTTCACATCGCTGTCGTTGATCTGACGGATGAACAGGGCCGTCTGCCGCAGCGGGCTGAGCAGGCTCGCCGTCAGCAGCCGCGACGCCTTGATGCAGGCCAGGGCTGACAACCCCAGTAAGAGCAAGGCCCAGGGCAGGAGGCTGAGGAAGTGGGCATAAAACGTATCCCGTTCCAAACTGACCCGGAGAATAGTCCCATCGGGCAGCTTCTTGGCATAATAGTAGAGGGCTTTCGATACGGTCTGAGAATCGCGGACAGCTGTCCCCTTGCCGTTCTCGATAGCGGCCTTGACTTCCGGCCGGGCCAGGTGGTTTTCCATGACGCCCTTATCATAATCCGACTCAAAGAGGACATCGCCGTTGGTGTTGATCCAGGTGATGCGCAGACCATCCGTATCATGAATGCCGAGTTTCTTCAAATACAGCGACGTATCCTTTCCTTCTTCAATCGTCGTCTCGACAACATCCATGGTCATGACCAGTTCCTGCTGGATCTGATGCTGCGTAGAGTTCCAGAAGAACCACGTCGAAATGAGCAGGGTCACGGCCATGCAGGCCAGGCCCATCGTCAGCAGGCTGAGGTAGACTTTACGCTTCATACGTTCCCTCCGATGACGTAGCCTACGCCGCGGACGGTATGGATGATCTTGCCGCCATCGCCCAATTTCTGGCGCAGGCTCTTGATGTGCATATCAATGGTCCGGCTTTCGCCTTCATAAGTAAAGCCCCAGACGGCTTCCATAATCTGTTCCCGCTTGAGGACGATATCCGTATTGACCAGGAGATAGCGCAGGAGCTCAAATTCCTTGACCGTCAGGTGGCAGGGCTTGCCGTCGACGGTCACGATGTGTTTTTCCTGGTCCAAGGAAACGGGGCCATACGTATAGAGATTCGTTTCCGTGTTCTGCCGGCCGGAACGGCGCAGGACGGCACGGATACGGGAAATGAGCTCGACGATGCCGAACGGCTTGCAGACGTAGTCATCGGCGCCGCCGTCCAGGCCTTTGACGATATCGTATTCACTGGTCTTGGCCGTCAGCATGATGACGGGCAGCGTCTTGTACTGCTGGGTCTTGCGCAGTTTATCGAGGATATCATTGCCGCTTTCACCGGGCAGCATGATATCCAGGAGGAGCAGGGCCGGCGTCCGCTTCTCTAAAGCCGGCCAGAATTCCTTACTGTCGGCAAACGTTTCGACTTCGAAATCCTGGCTGCGCAGGGCATACCCGA
Source organism: Megasphaera jansseni (assembly GCF_047974155.1). Taxonomy (NCBI): domain Bacteria; kingdom Bacillati; phylum Bacillota; class Negativicutes; order Veillonellales; family Veillonellaceae; genus Megasphaera; species Megasphaera jansseni. Next base: position 2,664 of record NZ_JBHYRR010000010.1, read on the forward strand.
CGAGTTCACGAATATTTTCATCATCTTCCACACAGTAAATCAAAGGCATAAAGCTACAGTCCTTTCCTGTAAAATCTAGTTTTCTCATTTTATTCCATTATAGCGCAAAATCACAAAAATGCGCTGTAAAAAGAGGGTAAAAAAAGGAGCTGTCGCATCGCGACAGCTCCTTTCAAGTTGTTAGTGGCTAGTTGTTAGTTGTTAGCGGATGGATTCAAAATCACCCATCCTTTAGAAATCGAAGTCCTTGGCTTTTATTTTGACCTGCCATTCTTTGTCTACCTGTTTGTAGGTAATGGTGGCGATGAAGGAGTGGAGGTCGCGGACCCAGGTGTAGTTACGGTCGGAAATGTGGTCATCGTCGAGGTCCTGAGCCCAGGTGAAGATGATGGTATCCCGCGGCGTCAGGACGTAGCCGATGGACAGGCCATGCTGGCGGGGATCATCGAGGGTATCGAAGCGGTATGGCGTGTAGCCGCTGACATTGTGCTTCTTATACCAGAAACTGGTCCACAAGCGGTCGTTGATGCCCTGGTTGAGGATGACACCCGAATAGGGATCGCGGCGCTGGGCATCATTGGTAGAATACAAGTCCTTGCGATAGCCGGCGAAGAAACGGACATTGGCCCGCTGCCACAAGGGAATGGGCGTATGGGTGATTTCCGTGCGGAAGCCTTTATGGGTCCCCGTCTTGACACCATCTTCGGCCCAGCGGCCCCAGTTGGCACTGGAATCGATGTAGAGGCCCGTGTCACCGAGATGGATGCGTGGCGCGAAATATTCCAGTTCCGGCCACTTCGTAGCCCAGATATTATCGTCATTATCGGTACTTTCTTCCTGGCTGTAGCCAAAGCGGAAAGTGCCTATCTTGGTATTCTTCTGAAGCTGGGCAGCCGGCTTGAAGCCATTCTTGGTATTCAAGGCATAGCTGGCATGGAAGCTCAAGTCGCCGGACTGGTTGAGGGGCACATCGGCATAGCCCCGGACGCCTAAGCCGTCATCACTGTTATATGTCGGCCGCGGCAGCAGCGTGAATAAATAGGATTTCGTATGTTCGCTATCCAGGCGGCCTTCATAATGGCCATAGGTGAACAGGCGGATGTGCTTGAACCAAAGGGCCGTATTTTCAGCCGTGAACTTTTCGCCCGGGTAGATGCGGATGTCGTCGCCGGTGATATAATAGTCCGGCGTCTTGGCAACGGCATGGGGCGTCGTAATCAGGCCATGCTTGATGTAGCCGACGTTATCGTACATTTCAGCATCGGTCCCGCGGACGTATGTCGTCGGGCCGACGAAGCCTTCGACCTTGTCCATGACCATGCTGCCGTTCTGGCTGTTATAGGTCACATCCTGACCGGTCAGGGCATTGGTTTCGTTGACGTAGACTACAGGGCCTTTCGTATGATAGACACCGCTCTTCATGTTGCCTTCGACATAGTTGGCATGGACTTCATCCATGCCCTGCTTGATATCGACATTGCCCCGGCTCTTGACATAGCCATCGGAGTTGCGGGCGACAAAGGTATCGGCCGTCATGTGGACGGGCTGCTGCGGCAGGACGACGTCCTGCGAAGCAGAGGCCTGGTCCAAATCGACGGGCAGGATTTTCTTTTCTGTCACGGGAACGGCCATGACCTTATCTGTATGAAGTTTCGCTGTATTATCAGCTGCACTGGCCGAAAAGGTCAAGGGCAGCAGGGCTGCAATCATCGCCGCTGTCCACGTTTTATTCATTCGCGTCACCTGCTGTATTGGATTGAATGGTCACGACGGCCTGCTGGTCGTCATTATGTTTGCTGTTTTCCAAATCGATAGGCGTAACCGTACCGTCTTTCAGGCCGGCCTGCAAGTCGCCGTTGCTGCTCTGGGGAGCCGTATCGCTATCGCTGTAGGTTCCGGCATCGCCAGCACCGCTGTTGTCGACATCACCATTGGTAACGGGAGCAAAGGACGGGACTTGTACGCCGCTGGCAGCCATATTGGCCGTCTTCATATCATCCATGACCCCATTTTCCTTGAAGCCGACGACTTCGGCATTTTCCTTGGTTTCGGCGTACATCGTCGTCCCTGCCGGGATATCGACTTCATTGCCATGGACGAAGAGGCCGCCGACCAGGCCGACCGGGCCGAGGATGATGGCCCCGGCTGCCGAAGCGCCGACAGCACCGGCCATGCGCTTATATTCTTCTTTCGTCTTATCGCCGACCGTCAGGGCTACGGGCGAACCATCGGCGGCGCGGACGTTGTCATAAGTGATTTCGATTTTGCCGTCCTTGCCAAAGCGCCCCGATTTCCGGGCTTTCGTAACCGTCCCCGTCGCTTCCATGCCGCGGGGGATAGCGATGACGTCGCCGACGCAGACATCATCGGCCACAGCAAAGCGGACGACGTCGCCTTCCTGAATGGTCTTCGAGTTAAGGGCGTCGATATTGGTCAGCGTCACCAGCGTATTGGCCGGGATGGTCACGGTCTGAGAAACATACTTCTTATTGCCCAGGAGTGTGCGGCGCAGGGCCAGGATGCGGCCTTCCAGCGAGCCGCTCATGGTCTTGCCGTCGATGCTCTGTTCCAAGGATTCGACACGGACCAGCAGCGGTTCATCCGTAATCTGGCCGGAATACTGCCACTGCATGAGATTGACGGCTGTCAGCAGGGACAAATCAGAACCGGAATTCCCATATACATCTTTATATAAGGTATCGGTCTTATCCTGTAAGCTGCCCGATACTGTTGACTGGCCGTTGAGCAACTTGTCCAGTGCTGCGATGCGGTCGTTCAGGGATCCGGTCTGTGTCGTCCCGTAAACCGTCGTTTCGACTTTATCCGCTTTTTCCAGAATTGTATAATTGGCTGCACTGGCGGCCATGGTTCCACACAAGGCCATGACAGCCAGGATGCATGCTGCTTTCTTCTTCCACATAGGCGTAACCTCCAAATTTCAGTCTCTTTCTATGCTAATCGTATCGTCTTGGCTTTTTCTGAATACTACCTCCATTATATAAGACTCATGTATAAATTGCAATAAAATGGTGCCGCCTCGGCCTTTCAAGGGCTTACTTTTTAATCAATAATTATTTTCAATTAAAAGTTTTACAAAATTACTCTTGATTTTCCACCATCGGTCTGTTATAATGTAGCCATAACAAATAAAAGTTATTTGTTAGTATTCAGTTAATATCCATTTTATTCAAAATGTATTATAATATCAGGAGGAATGAATGATGAAAAAATTTGTATGCGGTATCTGCGGTTTTGTTTATGAAGGTACAGAAGCTCCGGAAAAGTGTCCTCAGTGCGGCGCTCCGAAAGAAAAATTCACGGAACTCGTCGCTGGCGTCAAAGAATATGCTGACGAACATCGCGTAGGCGTTGCTAAAGGCGTCGACGAACGCATCCTCGAAGGCCTCCACCTTAACTTCACCGGTGAATGCTCCGAAGTCGGCATGTACCTTGCTATGAGCCGTGTCGCTGACCGCCAGGGTTATCCGGAAGTTGCTGAAGCTTACAAACGCATCGCTTTTGAAGAAGCTGAACACGCTGCTAAATTCGCTGAACTCCTCGGCGAAGTCGTTACACCGGACACCAAGAAAAACCTCGAAATGCGCGCTGCTGCTGAACAGGGTGCCTGCGCTGGCAAGAAAGAACTCGCTACCCTCGCAAAACAGCTCAACCTCGACGCTATCCATGATACTGTTCATGAAATGGCAAAAGACGAAGCTCGTCATGGCCGTGTATTCGATGGCCTCCTGGCTCGTTACTTCGCAAAATAATCCTTTTCAGGATTCTAAAAGCCCTGCTGCACATGCAGCAGGGCTTTTTTGCGCTATCGTGAACCAGGTCAATATAATTTCCATAACTCCCGATGAAAGGCAGCGCTCATCGTCTTCCAAGACAAGTACAGGAGCAGGATGGTCCCGAACAGCAATAAGAATAAGGCCAGTCCTTCCGTCCAGGCCGCAGCATGGTCGACGCTATAATGGAGGACGCCATTGGTAAAGGCCATGGTAGGAAAACTACAGGCCCACCAGCCCATGCAAAAGGAAGAATGGCGCATGACGTGCAGGACTTTCAAGGCAATCGGCCAAAACATAAAAATCCCGGCATTGATGAACAGTTCCGTAAAAATATCAGCTTCAAAAGTCTGTGTATAGGTAATATAGCCCATGCCGAACGGCGCCATCAGAATCATCAGGCTGGGCTGGACCGCATCTTCAACATGTTTGGCAAAGACACTGTGCGTAAACAGCAGGGCAATGACGGGAATCCCCGTTACCAGGCCGATAGCTACACAAAAAATGGAAATATCATGATAGCCAGGATTTTGCAGGACATTGCCTGCAACGGGAATGGTAATGGGGCCGAGGACGGCCAGCAGCCACGCCGGCGTCACCGAAGAAATTTGCTGGTCATCATACAGCCAGTGCTTCAGCAAGACCCAGCTGAAAACCAGGATGATAATCATGCCGGCATACCAAAAGACACTGGCTGCGACCGTATTGTACGGTGCCAAGACGGCAGCCAGCAAAACTGTCGAAACATTGAAGGTCCCAAAAAAATTGACCTTTGTCGGACTGTTCCATTCAGCCCGGACAGCTTCTGCATCGATACGCCATTTCTGGAAATAACGAAAGAAGATATACACATACAGGCCAAGCGCACAGAAGCCAAAGAATTCGCCAATGAACGGCGTAATTCCCCAAATATCATGCGCCATGCGCCAGGCAAAACAGAGACCGCAATACCCCATAGCCGCTGCAAAAGTCGAGATGGACATAAAATGTACAAAGCCAATGTCCCGGACACGCTGCCGGTCTGCCCGCTTGATGATTTCAATATGCCGTGCCATACAGGATCTTCCCCTTTCATAAATCGTGACTGGATTCACATGCAACTCCACTGTAGCACGGCCGGCATCATAGGACAAATATTTTTTAATTTATTATTTTCATAAGTTTTTGGCTATGGTTTATGGCCTGACGACATCACAGATGACGCTGATGACCGCTTTGTCGGCCTTAGATAAGTACCGTCCCCGTTTATAAGCCAGGACGACATCCCAATCGTCCAGATAGGCCCGTAAGGAAAAATATTGCGGTTCCACAGCCGGAATATTGGATACAGCCAGGCCGCCCGGTACGATAGCCGCGCCGACGCCGATGCCGGCCAGAGTCTGAGCCGTAGCCATGTCGGTCGTTTCCAGGGCGATGTCCGGCGTTATGTTCAGCGCTTCGATTAGGGAAAAAAAGGAATGGCGCAGTTCCTGGCCTTCTTTCATGACTAAAAAAGGATGCCCGTCGAGGTCGTGATAATCAAAGACCGGATAGATGGAATGGAGGCCCTTGTCATACAGCGGTTCCCGTCCCAGTCCCCACTCCGGCGAGACGGCCAAGAGCAATTCTTCCCGGAAAAGTTCGATATAGTCCAAATCCGTATGACCGGCTGGCTTGACGACGATAGAAAAATCCGTTTTCCCCTGGAGGGCAAAATCCTCCAATTCCCGCGTCGTCCCTTCTTCCAGACAGATGTTGATATGCGGATATCGTTCATTGATGATGGGAATCGCCCGTGCCAGGATTGTTGAACTGCGATAATTAGAACTGCCAATGCGCACAGTCCCGCCAATGGTCTGTCCCAAATCCTGGATACGCTGTTCCCGGACCTTGCACAAGTCTTGTATCTGCCCTTCGATTTCCAGATAAATCCGCCCGGCTTCGGTCAAGGTCACGGGCTGATGGGAACGGTCAAAGAGTTCCGCACCGATATTGCGCTCGATGCGGCGAATGAACTGGCTCAGCGACGGCTGCGTAATATATAATTTTTCCGCTGCTGCCATGAAACTCCCTGTTTCAGCAATTTTACGAATATATTCATATTCACGTCTTTCTGAATCCATAAGCACTCCTTTCAAGTACAAAAATGCTTCGTAATACTAATTATAACACATCGATTATATTTGGTATATCGCAAAACCACTTTGACGGAAGACCCCTGCAAGACTATGCTAAAGATAACCTGGTAAGGAGGTATTTTTATGAAAACATATCATCATATCCTCGTCCCCGTCGACGGGTCTGATCATGCTAAACAAGCACTGCAGCATGCTATTGATATCGCTACGATTACCGGCGCATCGATTACCCTGCTAAGTGTTGCCAATATGGCGGACATCATCAATCAATTCAGCCAGATAGAAAATACGAGCAAATTGACGATGGACGAAATGACGGCTTCCGCCCAGGCGAACAGCACGGGCATTTTAAAACAATTTGCAGCAATGGTGCCCGATTCGATTCCGGTACAGTCCATTTTTGAGCTCAGTGCCCCGGAAGCGGCCATACTGGAAGAGCAGAAATCCCAATCGGCAGACCTCATCTGTATGGGCCGTGGTGGCAGCCAGCCCTTCAAGAATTTCCTGCTCGGCAGTGTCAGCACGTACGTCGTCACCCACGCGCCTTGCCCGATTCTCCTGGCCCGCGATGAAAAGAAAGGGCCATACCAGCATATTCTGGTCCCGGTAGATGGCTCGGAATCATCCTTGCAGGCTTTACAGCAGGCTGAAGTCCTGGCCAAAGGAGATGGCGCTTCCCTGACGCTCCTCTACGTCGCCAGTGTTAGTGACAGCCTGCATGATACGGCAGTTCCCGACACGATGGAGCCACATAAACTGCAAGAATTGGCCGAACATATGAAGAACAAGGGCCAGAATGCCTTTCTGCGCTGTAAAGAACAGCTTACTTCTGAAGTTCCATTGCAATGTCTCTACCGCATAGGCTCACCGGGTCCGGTCATCTTACAGACTGCCGCCGCATCAGATACGGACCTCATCGTCATGGGCAGCCGCGGCCTGGGCCGCATCCAAAGCGTCCTCTTAGGCAGTGTCGGCCGCTACGTTTCGTCCCATTCCGGACTTCCAGTCCTCATTATCCGCTAGAACTGCCGCTTGTATTTCCTTAGGAGATGATACCCTTGAACAAACTCGTACATAAAGCCCAAAAAGAATCCGTCTCCCTTCTGGTCAACCGCATCATGGCCGAAAAAAATCCTGAAGACAGAAAAAAGACCTTGAAGCGCCTGTCCTATATTATGGAAACCTTTTTTGGCGATTTATTTGAAAAGGAATCTTTTGCCAATGCCCGCAAGCTCATCGATGAAGGTGGCAAATGGTTCCAATTCCTGAACCGGGCCTTAGACACCCTCAATCCGAATGTCGTCCGTACGGCCATCATGGACCTCGGCTTTGAATCCGGTTTCTACGGCCTGCGCACGCGGGAAGAAGCCAAAACAAAATATCACTGCAATATCCCCTGGGCCATCCTCTTCGACCCGACCAGTGCCTGCAATCTGCACTGCATTGGCTGTTGGGCCGCCGAATATGGCCATACCATGAACCTGTCCTACGACGTTATGGACAAAATCGTAAGCCAGGGCAAGGAAGTCGGTTGTCATTTCTATCTGCTCACCGGTGGGGAACCGCTGGTCCGCAAAGCCGATATCCTCAAGCTCTGCCAGAAACATCGGGACTGTGAATTCCACGCCTTTACCAACGGGACCCTGATTGACGAAGCGTTCTGCCAGGAAGTCACCCGGGTCGGGAATCTCAGTTTTTCCCTCAGTGTCGAAGGCTTCCGCGAAGTCAATGACAGCCGCCGCGGCGAAGGCGTCTTTGACAAAGTCATGCACGCCATGGACCTGCTCCGTCAGTACGGCATCGTTTTCGGTACTTCGATTTGCTATACCCGTAAAAACATCCAGACCGTCACGTCGGACAAGTTCCTCGACCTCCTCATCAGCAAGGGAGCCTGGTTCACCTGGTACTTCCATTATATGCCCGTCGGCAACGACGCGTCCGTCGATTTATTGCCAACGGCAGAACAGCGTGCCTATATGGTCCGCCGCATCCGTGAAATCCGCAGCGTCAAAGGCGGCAAGCCGATCTTCGCCATTGATTTCCAGAACGACGGCCAGTTCATCGACGGCTGCGTCGCCGGCGGCCGCAATTACTGCCACATCAACCCGAACGGTGATGTAGAACCGTGCGTCTTCATCCATTATTCCAGCGCCAATATCAATGACCAGGACCTCATCTCCTGTCTCCAGCAGCCGTTATTCCAGGAATATGCCAAAGGGCAGCCCTTTAATCACAACCACCTTCGTCCCTGCCCGATGCTGGAAAATCCCCAGGCCCTCGTCGATATGGTCAAACGAACGGGAGCCAAATCGACGGACATGCAGTCACCAGAATCGGTTGAACACCTCTGTGCCAAATGTAAAGCCTATGCTAAACATTGGCAGCCGGTAGCCGATAAGTTATGGACTGATATCGTCCAGGACGATAAAAAATCGTCAGAACAAGAAATCTCGTAAAAATTAAATCCATCCGCTAACAACTAACAACTTGAAAGGGGCTGTCGCACGAAGGTTTTTGCCATCATGCGAGGCCCCTTCAACTTAAAAGTTTTTCGTTCGTAGTTCATCGTTCATCGCGATGGATTGATATTTTTAATCCCATACGACAAACGATGAACGACCTACGATCAACGTAAAAAGAGGCTGTCTTAATGCGACAGCCTCTTTTTTTACTTCACGCTATGATATCGGTTTTTTTTTATGTGACGCTTGCGCCACCAGATGATGCCGTAGATTACGGAGACGACAGCTATCAGTATGAGCAGGCGGCCCCAGTGTTCCTGGATGCGCAGCAAATCATGGCCCAGCCAGACTTCGACCAGGACGGCCGGCATCTTGCCGAAGAAGTTGGCGATGAAATGGTCGCGGTAGGAAATATGACTCAGCGCGCTGAACGCCGTGACGACGACATTCGGTGCATACGGGATGGCCCGGCCCATCATGACCGTCTTGATGCAGCTGTAGGAATCGAGTTTCTCCAGCATCTTGCTCTTGGAAATGACCTTCTGTGCCTGCTTGCGGAGCAGCGTCCGCGTCAGGCGGAAGCTGATTTCAATGCCGATGACTTCGCCGATCCAGGAAATGATGATGCCCGGGATGAGGCCGAAGATGATGCCGTTGACAGTCAGGAAAGGAATGGACGGCAGGCCGATAGCATTGACAAAGGCAATCATGAAAATGCTGATGCCGATGGCATAGAAGCCAAACGAGGCAATGTAATCGGCTAACCCATCCAGATCGCCACTGACGGTCAAATGCCACATGATCGAATAAAAATCAGGCGCCATGAGCTGAATCGATAAAAACATCAAGATAACCAGCAGGCCCCCGCCGATATGAAGGAGCCAGCCTAAATATTTATCATTCATAGAAATGCGGTCCTCACGTAATAATGAATTTTTTCGTACCCTTTATTATACCATATCACCCGGGTCCTTGTCTGCTATGAGCTTCACTTTTTCAGCCTCACCCAGGCGATGGCTCAGGATGAGGAAATCATCGAGCTTCTGCCGGGCCAGGCCGCTGTCGATGAGACGGGCCGCTTTGCGGATACCGGCATAGAGATTGAGGACACTGCCCCCAACATAGAGGCCGGCGCCGGCATTGAGGAGGACCGCCGTCCGTGCCCCGCCCTTGCGGCCATCGAGAACAGCTCGGGTAATGGCGGCATTGTGCTTGGGCAGGCCGCCGCGCAGTTCGTCCCGCGAAGCCCTGGACAGGTTGAAGTCTTCCGGCCTGATTTCATAGGTTGAAAACGCTTCCGGCGTAAATTCGCAAACCGTCGTCGCTGCCGATGCCGAAATCTCATCACTGCCGTCCTGTCCATAGACGACCATGCCGTGACGGACGCCGAGAGCGGCCAGGACATGGGCCATGGGCTCGACCAGGTGCGGCGCATTGACGCCGAGGATCTCATAGGCTGCATGGGCCGGATTGGTCAGCGGCCGCAGGACATCGAAGACCGTATAGATTCCCAGCTGTTCACGGACGGCATCGATGCGCTTCATCATATAATAGTAATAACGCGTATAGAAATAGCAGAGGCCGATCTGCCGCAGCATGTCCAGGCAGCTTTCCGGACTGAGGAAGATATTGGCCCCCAAGGCCTCCAGGACGTCAGCCGAGCCGCTGCGCGACGTCTTGGCCCGGTTGCCGTGCTTGGCGACGCGGACGCCGCCGGCGGCGATGACGAAAGACGCCGTCGTCGAGATATTGAAGGTCTTGGTCCGGCCGCCGCCAGTCCCGACGATATCGAAGACGTCCATCGTACAGGGAACGTGCATGCTATATTTCCGCATCGTCCGGGCAAAGGCCGTGATTTCCTGCTCTGAGGCGCCCTTCGTCGTCAAAGCTGCAAAAAAAGCAGCCAACTGGACGTCTGAAATCGTCCCTTCCATGATCTGTTCCATGACGATAGCACTTTCCCGTTCGCTAAGGTCTCTTCCTTTAGTAATGGTTTTCAGTAAGCTGGTCAGCATCGTCCTCACCTCCGCCTGAAAAAAACGGAACTATACTATTCTCTTTTATTATAGCATATTATGCCCATCAGTGTCGCCAAAAGGCTTATTTTCCCTCTAATTCGGCAATGCGCCTTTTCAATTCCCCTTCATCATAAAAGACGGTCTCCAGGCACAGGCCCTGAGCCGGTGCTGTCGCCCCGAGCTGAGTCCGGTCACCGCTGGCGAGGATTTCCCGGAATCGGTCCGGTGTCAGGCGGTGCAGCCCCAAGTCGACGAGACCGCCGGCTATATTGCGTACCATATGATAGAGGAACCCATCTCCGACGACATCGATATCGAGGACATGGCCCCGCTCATGGAGTGTAATAGAATACATCGTCTTCACCGGATTCATGGGCGTCGTATTCTGGCCTTCAAAGGCAGAAAAATCATGGGTCCCCAAGAGGATGGCCGCCCCTTCGCGCATGGCCTGCCGGTCCAAGGGCTTGCGGATGAACCAGGCATAGCGCAGGAGAAAGGGATCGTGCATGCGGTTGTTGTCGATGGAATAGCGGTAATGCTTGCCGACATTGTCGTGCCGGACGCTGAAGCGCTCGGGCATTTCCCGGGCCGACAGGACGGCAATTTCCGGCGGCAGATAGCCCTTCATGGCATAGGGTATTTTTTCCGTCGGAATCGATCCCTGACCATAGAAATTGACGACCTGGCCGCGGGCGTGGACGCCGGCATCGGTGCGGGCTGCGCCATAAATGGTAATAGGCGTCTGAAAGATAGCCGACAATCCCTGTTCGATACAGCGTTGGATCGATTCGGCATTGGTCTGACGCTGAAAGCCGTGAAAATCCGTACCGTCATAGGCGACGACGAGGCAGATATTTTTCTTCATCATAACCACCGCATGGCAGCCAGGACGGCCGTGACGATCAGGACGGCTGCCATGGCGATGCCGTCCCGGTAAGTATAGGACAATTCGTTCATCCGCGTCCGCCCTTCCCCGCCGCGATAGCAGCGGGCTTCCATGGCCGTCGCCAGGTCATCGGCCCGGCGGAAGGCGCTGACGAAGAGGGGCACCAGCAAAGGTATCATATTCTTGCCGCGCTGCAGGAGGCTGCCGCTGGTAAAATTGGCACCCCGTGCCGTCTGGGCCTTCATGATGCGGTCTGTTTCTTCCAGCAGGGTCGGGATGAAGCGCAGGGCAATGGTCATCATCATGGCCAGCTCATGAGCCGGAACGCCGATGCGCTTAAAGGGATTGAGCAGGTGTTCAATGCCGTCAGTCAGGACGATCGGCGACGTCGTATAGGTCAGGAGCGACGAAAAGACGATGAGGAAAACCAGGCGGGCCGTCATGAGAGCCCCCTGATACAGGCCTTCTTTGGTGATGTGGAAGATGCCGTACTGCCAGAGGACATCACCGGGCGTCGTAAAGATATGGACGCCCATGGTGAAAATAATGATGACCCACAAGGGCTTCAGCGACTTGAGGATGAATTTTGCCGGCAGGCGGGAAATGGCGAAATTCAAGGCCACGAAGGCCGTGACGATGGCATAGGACGCCAGGGAATGAGCAAAGAAGATGGCGACAATGAAGATCATCGTAGCGACGATCTTGATGCGCGGGTCGAGTTTATGTAAGAAAGACGTGCCAGGGAAATACTGGCCCAACGTAATATCACTGAGCATGGCCCTTGCCTCCTTTCAGGCAGTCAAAAATAGCCTGTGCCCCTTCTTCGACCGTCCGTACCCGGTCGTCGACGGCAAAGCCCCGTCCCTGGAGATACTGGAGGACCCCCGTCACAGGCGGCACGGATACGCCGGCATCGTGCAGGGCCTGCTGCTGAGTCGCAAAGATGTCCAGCGGTTCGCCGTCGAGAACGATGTGGCCGTGGGACAAGACCAGGAGGCGGCTGGCCAAGCGGGAAATATCATCCATGTTGTGCGATACTAAAATGACGGTAATGCCCTTTTCCTGATGCCAGCGCTGGATTTCCGAAAAGATTTCCCGCCGGCCGATGGGGTCCAGGCCGGCTGACGGTTCGTCCAGGATGAGGTACGACGGATGGATGGCGATGACACCGGCAATGGCGACGCGGCGCATCTGACCGCCGCTCAGTCGGAATGGCGAGCGGTCGGCATACGTTTTATAATCGAGGCCGACGAAGTCCATAGCTTCTTTGACCCGTTCCGTGATTTCTTCTTCGCTCAGGCCGAAATTGCGCGGCCCGAAAGCGATATCCTTGGCAATGGTTTCTTCAAAGAGCTGATATTCTGGATACTGGAAGACCATGCCGACTTTATGGCGCATAGCCATGGCTTCTTTCGTCTTCTTGCCGATATCGGTCCCGTCGACGGTCACCGTCCCTCCCGTCGGCCTGATGAGGCCGTTGAGGATCTGGACCAGGGTAGACTTGCCCGAACCGGTATGACCGATGATGCCGACGAATTCCCCTTCATGGATTTCAACATCCGTATCGTAGAGGGCCGTCTTTTCAAAAGGCGTCCCGATGCCGTAGGTATAGGTCACATTGCTTAACTTAATCGACATAATGCATCTCCTAATTCTTCCTCTGTAATGATGGAATCCGGCAAATCAAGGCCTTTCTGGCGCAGCCGTTCTGCCAGCTCTGCCGCGACCGGTACGTCGAGGCCCATGGCCTTCAGTTCTTTGACACGGGTGAAGACATCGCGCGGCGTGCCGTCCATCTTCAGTTCGGCCCGGTCGACGACGACGACCCGGTCGGCCTGGACCGCTTCTTCCATGAAATGAGTGATGATGATGATGGTAATGCCTTCGTCATGGAGCTGATGGAGCGTATCCATGACTTCCTTGCGGCCGACAGGGTCGAGCATCGCTGTCGGTTCGTCGAGGACGATGCAGTCGCACTGCATGGCCAGGATGCCGGCGATGGCGACGCGCTGTTTCTGGCCGCCGCTCAGGAGATGCGGGCCGTGCTTGGCATAAATGGTCATATTGACGCGGCGCAGGGCATCGCTGACGCGTGTCTTGATTTCATCCGACGGAACGCCGAGGTTTTCCGGCCCGAAGGCGACGTCTTCTTCGACGACGGCGGCGACGATCTGGTTATCCGGATTCTGGAAGACCATGCCGACGTGCTGGCGTATCTTCCAAATATTGTCCGGGTCGTCGGTCCGCATGCCGCAGACTTCACACGAGCCGGACGTCGGCGTCAAGAGAACGTTGAAATGCTTAGCCAGGGTCGATTTGCCCGAGCCGTTGGTCCCGATAATGGCGACAAACTCGCCCTTGCCGATTTCCAGGGAAATATCCTTCAAAGCATAGACCACCTTGCCGTCTTCATCTTCATAGGTATGGCTGAGATGATCCGTTTTAATCATAGGTTCTGTCATACTGCACTCCTTAGGTGATTAGTGATTAAAAAATCCGACTTCCGATCTGGTAGACGAAGAAGGTCAGGACCCAGGCGACGGCAATCTGGAAACAGACGGAGAAAGCCGTCCACTTCCAGCTGTGCGATTCGGCATGGATCGTGGCGATCGTCGCAGCACAGGGAATATAGAGCAGCGAGAAGAGCATCATGCAATACGCATTGAGCTGGGTAAAGCCGCCTTGGCTCATCATAGAAGCCAGCGCCGCCAGGGCTGCGGGAGAATTGATGTTGACGCCATCGAAAAGGACGGCAAAGCTGGAGACGACGACTTCCTTCGCCGAAATACCGGCGATGAGGGCCAGGGAAATCTGCCAGTACCCCAGGCCGATAGGCGCAAAGAAAGGCACAATAGCCTTGCCGACGATAGCCCCGAAACTGTCGGCCATATCGCCATAGCCGGCAGGGCCGAAGTTGAGGATGAACCACATGAGGATGGAAGCGGCAAAGATGACTGTACCGGCACGGCTCAGGTAATCCTTGATCTTTTCCCAGACATAGACGTAGACCGTGTGGGCACTGGGCCGCTTGTATTCCGGCAGCTCGATGAGCAGGTCATTTTCCTTTTTCTGATGACTGAAAAGGTTCATCGCCTTCAACGCCACCAGGGCGACGATGATACCGATGAGGTACATGGAATAAGCGACGATCATGGCATCATGCGGGAAGAACATGCCCGAAAAGAGGATATAAATAGGCAGGCGGGCGCTGCAAGACATGAACGGCGTGACCAGCATCGTCCGATAGCGGTCGCGCTTATCTTCCAGGGCCCGGGAGGCCATGATGGCCGGCACGCTGCAGCCAAAACCGAGGATCATGGGGATGAAAGCCCGGCCGGATAAGCCCAGGCGGTTCATGATGTCGTTCATGACGTAGGCCACGCGGGACATATAGCCGCTGTCTTCCAGGATGGCCAGGGCAAAGAAGAGGATACAGATATTGGGCAGGAAAGTCAAAATCCCACCGACGCCGGCGATGATGCCGTCGCAGACCAGGGAAATGAGCATGTCGTCAGCGCCCAGTGAGGTCAGGCCGCTTTCAGCCATGGCCGACAAGGCGTCAATGGAGCCCTGGAAGGAATCCTGTACCATATCGCCGATGAAGAAGGTCAGAAAAAAGACGACGGCCATAATGGCCAGGAAGATAGGGATACCCATCCATTTATCGGTCAGATAACGGTCGACGGAGTCGGTCGCCGCCGCTTTCGACGCCTGATTGACGACGACTTCATGGATGATTTCTTCAATGAAGGCATATTTCTCAGTAATGATATCCGTTTCATAGCTGCGGTCCAGGACGTGATGGACGTCATCGACGGGATACTTGGCCGTAATTTCCGGGTCCCGTTCGAGGAGTTTCAGGGCGTGCCAGCGGTGATTGTACAAATCGGGATATTTATCGTGCAGGAGCTGGCGCACGGCGTCGATGCGGTCTTCCATTTCATCGCTGTAGACCATGGCGAATTCACTGTGATGGTTGTGCTGATGATGGGTATGATCCGAATGGTTGTGGATGAGCCGGTCCGGATGGACGTGGTCTTTATGGTGTACCGCCGCATGGAGCAGGACGCTCAGGCCGCGGCGTTTCAAGGCCGATACGGGGATGACCGGTACGCCGAGCATTTCAGGCAGGCGGTGCAAGTCGATTTCCATCCCCCGCTTTTCGACGATGTCCATCATGTTCAAGGCGACGACGACGGGTTTCCCCAGTTCCAGCAGCTGCAAGGTCAGGTAGAGATTGCGTTCCAGAGCCGACGCGTCGATGACATCGACGATGACGTCGACATCGTCACTGAGGATGAAATTACGTGAAACCTGTTCTTCCATAGTGTACGACGTCAAGCTGTACGTCCCGGGCAGGTCGACGAGGTGGATGTGATAGCCATGGGCATTGATGGCGCCTTCGACTTTTTCTACGGTAACGCCGGGCCAGTTGGCGACCTTGAGGTTAGCCCCCGTGTAGGCGTTGAACAGCGTCGTCTTGCCGCAGTTCGGATTGCCGATGAAAGCGACGGTCATTTCCTTTTTTTCAGCTGCTGCCGGTGCCTTCTGTACCTGTGGCCGGCTGGCTTTTGTCTTCACTTCGCTAGTCATGGTCTTTCCTCCTTACACCGATGTGCGACGAAATCCCCTTTCCCAGGGCCAGGCGGGTACTGCGCATCTTGATGATGACCGTCCCTTCATTCTTGTTGTTGAGCACGGAGATTTCCGTCCCCTCGATCATCCCCAGAGCCTGCAGGCGTTTTTCCGTCTGATCTGGCAAATCCAATTTTTCGATGATATAATCGTGTCCGATTTTTCCTTCTGCTAAGGTCATGCTGCTGCCCCCTATCGTGCCCGTTCCGGGCCATAGGCATTGTCACCAGACGTCCCCTTGACGGTGAACAGGCCTAAATATGATACGGCCATGATCGACTGGACAGCCGTCGCCGCCGTGTCCTGCCCCAGGATGGGCAGGACATAACTGGCCAGGTAACAGATAAAGGGAATGGTAAACATGAGACCCGGCTTATTGATGTCGTGACAGCGCCGGACGCCCAGGGAAATCTGGGACCAGATGGCAGGAATGGACAGCAGGACGAAAATGATACCGAAGATGATGGCATATTCCATATGATTGATTAAAATAGATTCGACAATCTTGCTGTAGAGGATGATGGAAAACATGAACTGGGCGAACATCAAAATCAGGGTCCGGAAAATAAAAGGCCGGCGCTGGATGCGGCCGGTAAAGCGGAAATACTTGGCCTTCAGATCGGCAAAGTCGCGGAAACTGACCAGGCTGTTTTCACTGCCCGGGCCGACAGGCATGGCAAAGCCGCGATGGATCCGTGCCGATTGGCGGGACCGCTTCTTCAATTTAATTTTCTGATTGCGTTGAGACACAACGATTACCTCCTATAAAATACTCTTAGTATTATCCTACTATATTCATGGCCTCGATTCAATTCATTTCTGGCAAAATATGATATAATAGAAAAAATTACTTGAAGGAGGTCCCTATGGAATCTACTGTCTTTACGAATCTGCGCGGCTCTGAAGGAGCCCTGACCTTTAATTTTTTCTGTGAATCCCTGATTACGTCGCTCCACACCCTGACACACGTCATGGAAGATGCCGGAATTACCGTCCCGGACAACGTCGGCGACATCGCCGATGCCTTAGGGGAAATGGGCAGCCACCTCATGGAAGACTATCAGCGCGACGAACTCGACTTAGGCCGCTTCAAGGACGAAATCCTCGACTTCTATGACCTCAATTTCGCCGTCAACGATGCCCTGGCCTCAGCCATCATGAGCCATGATGACCTGCAGTATTATTACTATGTCTACATGCAGGGTCTGTACATCTTCTTCCCCAACATGATGGAAGCCTTCAATGCCGACATCGACGACGAAAAGATCATCCCCTTCCTCGACAGCCTGGCCAACGAATTCCGCCAGCTTGCCGGCAGCGGGTCGTAATTCGTGGTTCGTGGCTGCGGCCTGCGGCCTAGTGGTTCGTGGCTCGGGCGACCTTCATGGCCGCATCGTAGGGGCCGTCCCAAAGGGCGGCCCGTTGTGGGAATCCCGATAACCGATTCAAAAAAAAGAGCCTGTGCACGATTACGTGCGACAGGCCCTTTTTATCGTAGGGGCCGTCCCAAAGGGCGGCCCGTTCTGGTTAGTGGTTAGCGGATGGCTTCAAATTTAAAGGTTTTCTCTGAAAACCAAGCCGATGCCCTACAGGATGAAGAAGTAGACGAAGGAAATGACGGCTACGACGAAGCGGTAGTAGGCAAAGGATGCCAGCGTCGATTTGTTCATGAATTTCAGGAACCAAAGGACCGAGACATAAGCGACGATGAAGGCCGTAATGAAGCCGATGACGATCATGACCAGGTCGTTGCCGCTGAGGTCGCTCAGGCTCTTCAAGAGGTCGTAGAAGCAGGCGACAATCATGACCGGTACGGCAATGATGAAGGAAAAGTCAGCGGCTGCCTTACGGCTGAGGCCCAGGAAGAGGCCGCCGGCAATGGTCGAACCGGAACGGGAAAAACCAGGCCATAAAGCCAGGATCTGGAACATGCCCGTCAGGAAGGCCTGGGCAATGGTCATCTTTTCGACGTCGTTACAGACCGTCTTGGTATGGGACTTTTCAGCGACGAGCATGAAGATACCGCCGATGATGAGGCCGATGATAACTGTCCCTGCCGAAAAGAGATAGGTCTTGATGGCATGATGGGCCAGATAACCGATACCCATGACCGGTACGATGCCGGCTGCGATGTGCGCCAGGGTCAGGCCCGTATCGGTGCGGAACCAGTTTTCCCGGCGGAAGAGGTCCCAGCAGCGGTACTGATGGAGCATGCGGATGAATTTTTCCTTATAGATGATGATGACCGACAAGATAGCGCCGAGCTGGATGAAGACTTCGAAGACGCTGGCCCTGGGGCCGGTAAAGCCGAGCATATCGCCGACGAGAATCATATGGCCTGTCGAAGAAACTGGCAAATATTCCGTTACCCCTTCGACGATGCCCAGGATGACGGCAATAATATAATCACTCATGTTTTTAACTCCTTTTCGCTGAATACCTGATGAAATGCTTACAACAATACTAGAAAGTATACCACAATGGCTGGTAAAAAAAAAGTGCTGCCGCGCAAAGAGCTTGTCTTCACGTGACAGCACCCATTCTAACAGGGATCTATGAAAAAACGATTGCGAAAAGATAACGAATCTTTAAACTACGCTTCTTTTTTATTCATCGAGGCAAATGACGTGATTCGGGTTATCGATGACGAATTTAGCGTATTTCGGATCGCCATTGTGTTCAAAATACAACGTATTGCCTTCCAGGCTGCCGCGCCAGCTGACGATGATCGGGCATTCGCGGCTCAGCTTCTTCAACATCGCTACGGGATCGAGATTCAGGATCGGTGCGAACAAGAATTCAACGTTATCAATCATGACAACACGGGCATTGAGACGGTGAATAGCTTCCGACACCAGGGCAATGGCCTTATCCGGGCGGTCAGCACGGGGGATTTCCAGGAATTCATCGTCAAAGAGTTCCCGGGCTTCACAGATTTTCCAGCCATCCTGGAATGTCAGTTCACGAATCAGTTTGCTCTTGCCGGAGCCGGGTCCGCCAATGAGAATCAACAATTTTTCATCGTCCTGGGCAATGTACTTCCACCGTTTTAAAACATCTGCATCTGTAACCATGAAAATCACCTTCGTTTTCTTATATTATTTATTTTATTATACCTAACTTTCATCATATAAGTAAAGCATTTTTGCTATTTTATTTTGACATATGATAAAACAGTATGTATCATCATTTCAATCCATACCGTTCCATCGGGTCCTGGATGTTCTTGATCGGCATCGACGTCAGGATGATGTCATCGACGTAAGGCTCATTGTGGCGCACGACGATGACCAGGGACACGCCTTTCTGATAAGGGCTGTCATAGTAATAGGCGTCGACGGATTTTTCTTTGTCCGGACCCCATTCGACGCGGTCCGGCCGGCCATATAAGGCCAGGATGGTCGAGACGTGATAGCCCAGGGTCGCTCCGCGGCCGGTATAGGCATTATTCGTCAAGAGGAAGACTTTCTGCACGATGTTGCGCCGGTCCACTTCGACGCCGTAATCGCCGTAGAGCCAGAAATTACTATTATTGCGCTTGACCAGGTTGGTCCACATGTTGTATTTGTTCGGCTCGAACGGCTGGTTAAGGGCGAAGCCCATGAGGGTAAAGTCCCGTTCACTCAGCTTCATGCGGTCTGCCGGTTCGTCACCGGTAATATACGGCGGCCGCACCGGCATGAGGGCGACGCGTTCGATGCGGCGGTTGCCGATAGCAAAGACGTACATGACATCTTTCCGCGGGCTCTCATAGGTAAAGTAATAGACATTGGCGTCGGCATCACGCAGGACCGAATCGGGCAGGCCATACTGGCGCAGCAGCACTTCAGCCGGATATTTCAGGCGCACGTCCCGGCCGATGAGGATGTTCGTCCCGGCAGACAGGAACATCGATTCGGCACCGGGAATGACGGCTTTGCGCGTCTCTGCGCTGTGGCGCAGGCTGTCGGCCGTCTTATTGCGGAAGACGAAGCGCATCTTCAAGTCCTTGTCATTGTACTGCATGGTCGTATAATGAGTACTGCTGGAAAATTTCGCCGGCGGCCCAAAAATACGCTTGACTTTGGCCTGGCTGTCGCCATGGTGGATACTGCCTATGTAGAAATCACTGGCCTGCAGGGGCGGAATGGTCAGCGTATCCAGCGAATCGAGGAGGGCATAGTCATCATCCGTCGGTATATGGGCCGTTTCTTTTTTGCTATCTTTATTATCTTTGCCGTCTTTATCGGCTTTATCGGCTTTATCGGCTTTACCGTCTTTATCGGCTTTACCGGTTTTATCCGCTTGGCCGGCTTTATCACCGGCCCCCGGTGTGACGGCCTTATCGGCGGACTGGACGGCCCCGGCATTCCCGCCGGCATCCACTGCGGCAATAGCGGCCCCGGGCAGGGCTTTTTCCGGCTTTTCAGCCGACGCCGCTCCCGTTGCCGGCCCCCAGGCCAGGCAGGCAGCGAAGACCAGCGCAGCCATGGCTGTACATTTCATAGCGATCCTCCTTCGTAGGATTGAGAAAACGGAGCTGTCCAATGAAGACAGCTCCGTTTTACGTTGGTCGCAGGCCGTTCATCGTTTGTCGCAAGGGAGCAAAAATAACAAGCCATCGCGATGAACGATGAACGACGAACGAAAAACTTTTAAGTCAAAGGAATCGTGCATGATGGCAGAAACCTTCATGGAACCGTCCTTGTCTTATTTATGCTGTTCCGGACGGCTCAACGGGAAGAGGAGGACGTCGCGGATAGACGGGCTGTTGGTCAGGAACATGACCAGCCGGTCAATGCCGATGCCCAGGCCGCCTGTCGGAGGCAGGCCGTATTCCAGTGCGCGGCAGTAATCTTCGTCCATCTGATGGGCTTCGTCATCGCCGCGTTCCCGTTCCTTCATCTGTTCGATGAAGCGGTTGCGCTGATCGATGGGGTCATTCAATTCCGAGAAGCCATTAGCCAGTTCACGGCCATAGATGAAGGCTTCAAAACGATAGGTCAGAAGCGGGTTGTCCCGATCCTGTTTGGTGAGCGGTGAGATTTCCAGGGGATGACCGGTAATGATCGTCGGCTGGATGAGGTTTTCTTCGACGAATTTTTCAAAGAAAGCGTTGATAATCTTGCCGACACCATCGTACTGTCCATATTCGACGTCGTGTTCGTCAGCCATCTTGCGGGCCGTTTCGACATCGGTGATGCCTTCAAAATCAGCGCCGCTGAATTTCTTGACAGCTTCGATCATGGTCATGCGGTCCCACGGCGGCGTGAGGTCGATTTCCTTGTCGATGTAGGTTAGTTTCATCGTGCCATAGAGCATTTCTGCCAGTTTGGAAACCATGTCTTCCGTAATGTTGATGACGTCTTCCAAGTCGCCATAAGCCTGGTACAATTCGACGGTCGTGAATTCCGGGTTATGACGTGTATCGATGCCTTCGTTGCGGAAGCAGCGGTTCATTTCATAGACCCGTTCCAAGCCGCCGACGAGGAGGCGTTTGAGGTGGAGTTCCGGGGCGATACGCAGGTAGATGTCCATATCAAGGGCGTTGTGATGCGTCTTGAACGGGCGGGCAGCTGCACCGCCGGCGATGGTATGGAGCATCGGCGTTTCGACTTCCAGGAAATGGCGGTCATCGAGGTATTTGCGGATGCCCTTGATGATCTTCGACCGTTTGATGAACGTATCTTTGACTTCCGGATTGACGATGAGGTCGAGATAACGCTGGCGATAACGCGTTTCCTTATCGGTCAGGCCGTGGAATTTTTCCGGCAGCGGACGGAGCGATTTGGACAAGAGGGTCCACTTTTCGACGCGGATCGTCGTTTCTCCCGTATGAGTGACGAAGACGGTCCCTTCGACGCCGACGATATCACCGATATCGAGGAGCTTGAACAAATTATACGATTCTTCACCGAGTACGTCTTTACGGAAATAGAGCTGGATTTCACCGCTCAAGTCGCGGAGGACGCAGAATGCGGTCTTGCCGTGACGGCGGATGGCCATGAGGCGGCCGGCGACGCTGACGACGGTTTCATTCTTTTCCAGTTCGACGGCGTCATCTTTGACTTCCTGTGCATGATGATCCCAGTTGTATTTCTGACCGAAGGGATAGATACCGGCATCGATGAATGCCTGCATCTTTTCGCGGCGGACCTTCATCTGGTCATTCAATTTTTCTTCTTCAATAATGGGCGTTTCTTTTTCTTTCGTGTCCGACATGATATTCCTCCTAGGATTTATTCTGCATCAGGCGGCAAGATGCGGTATTTGATTTCACCTGCCGGTGCTTTGACGGTAACGACAGCCGGATTGGCAGCATCGATGACCTGGCCGAGAATGGCTTTCCCTACAGGAGATTCATTGGAAATACGGCCGTTGAACGGATCGGCTTCAGCCGTACCGACGACGGTGTAATCGAAGCGGTCCCCTGTTTCGGCATCTTCCAGGATGACTTTGGAACCGAGGCGGACTTTATCAGAACCATCATCGGTTTCTTTGATGATCTTAGCCGTGCGGATCTTGGCTTCCAGTTCGGCAATGCGGCCTTCGATGATGCCCTGTTCATTCTTGGCAGCATCGTATTCGGCGTTTTCGCTCAAGTCACCGAGGGCGATAGCTTCTTTGATGCGCTGAGAAATTTCAATACGGCGGACCGATTTCAATTCATTCAATTCATCTTGTAATTTCTGTAACCCTTCCTGGGTAATCAGCGTTTCGTTGGTCATGATATTGTGCTCCTCCTGCGATATAATCACGTTTCAATATTATATCTTTAATTTATACCGTACTCTTAATTATATGCACATCCGTCCCTTGTGTCAATAAAACAGCTATTTTCCTGCTTCAGCGCGCCTTATCCATCATATCGTGGACGACAGCCCGGAATTCATCAGCCGAGCCGGCCCGATTGATGCGTTCGCGGAGCGCCGCCGAGCCATAGAGGCCGTGGGTATACCACGAGGCGTGGGAGCGCATCTCCCGGACGCCGATGTACTCGCCTTTATAGGCCAGCAGGGCTTCAAAATGAGACAGCATCTGTTCATAGCGTTCCATAGCCGTCGGCGGCGGCAGGACTTCACCCGTCGCCAGATAATGACGTATCTGCGGGAAAACCCAGGGATTCCCCTGGGCGCCGCGGCCGACCATGACGGCACCACAGCCGGTCTGGCCCATCATGGCCGCAGCCGACGGGCCATCGACGACGTCGCCGTTGCCGATGACCGGGATGGATACGGCATCGACGACGGCTTTGATTTTCTGCCAGTCGGCCTTGCCGCTATAGAATTGTTCCCGCGTCCGGCCGTGGACGGTGACGGCAGCGGCGCCAGCCGCTTCCGCCCGTTTCGCCAGCTCCGGTGCCGTGAAAGAAGCGTCATCCCAGCCGGTGCGCATCTTGACCGTGACCGGGATGGACACGGCATGGACGACGGCGCGGATGACTTTCTCTGCCAGGGGCAGATTCTTCATCAGGGCCGAGCCATCGCCGTTCTTGACGACTTTCTTGACAGGGCAGCCCATATTGATGTCGACGATATCGGCACCGGCTTCTTCCACGACAGCCGCTGCCTGGGCCATGACGTCCGGATCCGAGCCGAAAATCTGCATGGACAGGGGATGTTCCCCGTCTTCGATGTGCAGCAGTTCTTCCGTGTGCTGGTTGCGGTAACGGATGCCCTGGGAGCTGACCATCTCCGCACAGACCAGGGCTGCCCCATAGCGGTGGGCGATGACCCGGTACGGCGCATCGCAGACGCCGGCCATAGGGGCCAGGATGACGGGCGCATCCAGTTCGACAGTCCCGATGGAAAAAGGCTTAATGGTTGCGGTCATAAATGATTCTCAACCCTTCCAGGGTCAGCATGGGTTCGACGACGTCGATGGCGTCCGTTGCCGGGGCGACGATGACAGCCAGGCCGCCCGTAGCGACGACTTTGGCCTTACAGCCCAATTCCTTGCGCATCCGGGCGACAATGCCGTCGACCTGGCCGACGAAGCCGTAGAAGACACCGGCCTGCATACTTTCGACCGTATTGCGGCAGATGACCTTATCCGTGCGGACGACTTCGATACGCGGCAATTTCGCCGTGCGCTGTACCAGGGCATCCGTAGAAATGCCGATGCCCGGGCAGATGGCACCGCCGAGATAGGTTCCCTTCTTGTCGACGGCACAGAACGTCGTCGCCGTGCCGAAATCGATGATGATGACTGGGCCGCCGAATTTTTCATAGGCTGCGACGGCGTTGACGATGCGGTCGGCCCCGACTTCACGGGGATTGTCGTATTTGATGTCCATGCCCGTCTTGACACCGGGTCCGATGACCAGCGGCGTCAGGCCGAAATAGCGCTGGCACATGCGTTCCAGCGTAGGCATGACCGGCGGGACGACGGACGAAATGATGATGGCATCGATTTCGTCAGAGTTGACGCCGTTCAAATAAAAGAGGTTGCGGATTAGGACGCCGTATTCATCGGTCGTCCGGAGGCGGTTCGTCGATACGCGCCAATGGTCCATGAGCTCTTTTCCCTTGAAAATGCCCAGGACAATATTTGTATTCCCTACATCAATGACTAATAGCATAACTTTATCTCCTGCCTACTTTAAGTTGATAATACGCCTATTATAATAACAGAGTTTGCCCCTCTTGAATAGTCTTTACAGTCAAATTAAGCCGGACGGACATGAATATCCCCTGCCAGGACGACTTCCACCCCTTCTGGCGTCGCGACGAGGAGATTTCCGTTCTCGTCGATGTCGACGGCTTTTCCAGAAAAGGTCTTGTCGATGGACGTGACCGTCACGTCCTGGCCCAGCATACAGGCCAGGGTCCGCCATTCGGCCAGAACCGGGCCGAAGCCCTGACGGCAGACCGTATCATAGAGCCGTTCCAGTTCAGACAGGATAGTCTGCAGCAGTCTGGCACGGCGGACGGGTACCCCTTCGATGGCAAAACTGGTGACAGTCCCCTTCAGGTCTTTGGGCAGATCCTTTTCCGTAATGCCCGTGTTGATGCCGATACCCATGATGATATAATTGACTTTTTCCGCCGAGCCGTTGAGTTCAGTCAGGATGCCCACCATCTTGCGGCCCTTGACCAGGATGTCGTTAGGCCACTTGATACCGCAGTCCTTCAAGCCGTGATGACGGATAGCCCGGGCCACGGCGACGGCAGCCAAGAGCGTCATCTTGGAGACTTCCATGGGCGGGATATTGGGCCGCAGGATCAGGGAAAACCAGACGCCCTTGGCAAAGGGCGACAAGAACGAGCGGTTGATGCGTCCCCGGCCGCCCGTCTGTTCTTCGGCGACGACGACCGTCCCTTCCGCAGCTCCTTCATCGGCCAGCTTCTTGGCAACGTTGTTCGTCGAGTCGACGCGTTCCCGGTAGATGATATGACGCCCCAGGACCTTCGTCGTAAGCCCTTCTCCGATAGCCTGTTCCGACAGCAGTTCCGGTGCTTCCCGCAGACAATAGCCTTTCTTGGTATACGACTCGATGACATAGCCCCGCTGTTTGAGGACGCGGATGTGCTTCCATACCGCCGTCCGGGAAATACCGAGCTGTTCAGAAATCTGCTGGCCCGATACGAATTCATCTTTATGCTGTATCAAAAAATCGAGAATGTCTTGTCTCATAGCAATCACCCCTGCCGCTGCCCCTGGCAGCATCCATTCAAAAAAAAGCGCTACTCCTAGCGCAGAACCTACCTATTCTATGTAGAAATTGTAACATAAACGATAACCCTGTCAAGGGGAGGCTGGGGGGTTAGGGGTTAGTGGCTCGTGGTTAGTGGTTAGTGGCTCGTGGCTAGCAGTCAGCTAGTGGCCCGTAGAAAGAATTTCCAAATATCCAGCGGATTGCCTACGTAGCGTTCCCTTTAAATTTAAAACCATCCGCTAACAACTAGCTACTAGCCACTAGCAACGTAAAAGGGTTTGTCGTCATGCGACAAACCCTTTTTTCACTTGTTTCCTATTTTTCTTCGTCAGCCTTTTTTTCTTCTTCGTCTTTATCGGTCAGGCCTGTTGTCAGGCCGCCTTTGGGGACGGGGTTGCCCCAGGGGCTGATCTGTACTTCTGTCTGTTCGGCTTTGGGAGCTGCCGGGGCAGGAGTTTCTTCTTTAGCTGCCGGGACGGCTTCGGGATCCGCTGCCGTGTCCGGTGTTCCGGCTTCTGCCGTCACAGCCGGCTTTTCTCCGGCTTCTTCCTTAGCGTCCTGCGGCCCTTCCAAGGTGCCGTATTTGACCAGGTTATCGACTTGCTGATGGTTGATCGTTTCGACTTCCATCAGGGCGTTAGCCATATTCTTCAGCGTATCCAGGTGTTCCCGCAGCATGTGGAGCACGTCGGCATAGGCTTCGGATACGGTATCGTGCATTTCCTTGTCGATGAGTTCGGCTACGCTTTCGCCATAATTGCGTTCGTGGCCCAGGCTCTTGCCGAGGAAGACCTGGTCCTGCTGTTCGCCGAAGACCATGGGGCCCAGTTTCGGGCTCATGCCCAGGCGGGTGATCATCTGGCGGGCGATGCGGGTGACGCTCTGCAAGTCGCCAGAAGCACCGCTGCTGATTTCGTTGAAGACGATTTCTTCCGCAGCCCGGCCGCCGAGGGCGACGCGGATCTGTGCCAGGTAATACGACTTCGTTTCATACGACCGGTCTTCTTCCGGCAGCATCATGGTATAGCCGCCAGCCCGGCCGCGCGGGATGATGGTGACCTTGTGGACCGGATCGGCATCAGGCAGGAGATACGCGATGAGGGCGTGGCCCGATTCATGGACCGCCGTCAGGCGTTTTTCCTTATCGCTGATGACATGGCTGCGGCGTTCCGGACCGAAGCAGACTTTTTCACTGGCTTCTTCCAGTTCAGCCATGTTGATGACTTTCTTATTGGCCCGGGCTGCCAAGAGGGCTGCTTCATTGAGCAGGTTGCCCAAGTCGGCCCCAGTAAAGCCCGGCGTCTTCTTGGCGATGACGTCGAGGTCGACATCCTTGCCGAGGGGCTTGCCTTTGGCATGGACGTCGAGGATAGCCCGGCGGCCGCGCAGGTCTGGTCGGTCGACGGTGATCTGCCGGTCGAAACGGCCCGGACGGAGGAGCGCCGGGTCGAGGATATCCGGACGGTTGGTCGCAGCGATGGTGATGATACCTTCATTGGAACCAAAGCCATCCATTTCGACCAGGAGCTGGTTCAGCGTCTGTTCCCGTTCGTCATGACCGCCGCCAAGACCAGCACCGCGCTGGCGGCCGACGGCATCGATTTCGTCGATGAAGACGATACAGGGCGCGTTCTTCTTGGCCTGGGTGAACAAATCGCGGACACGGGAAGCACCGACACCGACGAACATTTCGACGAAGTCGGAACCGCTGATGCTGAAGAAGGGGACACCGGCTTCGCCGGCTACGGCACGGGCCAGGAGGGTCTTGCCGGTCCCCGGAGGGCCGAAGAGGAGCACCCCTTTGGGTATCTTGGCGCCAATGGCATTATACTTGCTGGGGTTACGCAGGAATTCGACGATTTCCGCCAGTTCCTCCTTCGCTTCGTCTTCACCAGCAACGTCTTTAAAGGTAACCTTGATCTTACCTTCCCCGTGCATCTTGGCATGGCTCTTGCCGAAGTTCATGACCCGGCCGCCGCCGCCCTGTGTCTGCTGCATGATGAAGAACCAGACGGCAATGAGGACCAGGATTGGCAGGACTGCTGTCAGCATGTTCATCCACCACGAAGGCTGTTCGGGCGGTTTGGCGATGATGTTGACATCAGCATCGCGCAGTGCCGGCAAGAGTGCCGAATCGGTCGGGGCGTAGGAGGTAAAGGATGTTCCGTCTTTCAGCTGGCCGACGATAGCATGGTCAGCTGTAATCTGGACGGCATCGACTTTTTTCTGCTGCACCTGACTCATGAAATTCGTGTAAGAGATTTCCGATTTATCTGTCTTACTGCTCGTAAAGGCATCTATGATCGATACGGCGACGATGATGATGAGTAAGTATAAACTTACATTCCGCACAAATTTACTCAAAATATGGCTCCTTTCACTTAATTTATGATAATGCTTTTTTATTCCAACCAATACAGTCTTATATTACCACACTTCTTCTAAAGCAACAACTACTTGGAATATACTTCTTCTTTCAAAATGCCAATGTACGGCAGGTTGCGATAACGGCTGTCATAGTCGAGGCCATAGCCGACGACGAAGGCATCGGGGATTTCAAAACCGTTGTAATCGACAGGGACTTCGACCTGGCGGCGGGCCGGCTTGCTGAGGAGTGTTGCCAGTTTGACCGAGCGGGCCCCCCGTTCCTTGAGCATGGGGACGAGATGGCTCAAGGTGACGCCGGTATCGATGATGTCTTCGACGATGAGTACATCTTTATCCTTGACGTCGTTGTCAAGGTCCTTGCGGATCTTGAGGACGCCAGACGACGTCGTCGACGAGCCATAGCTGGAACAGCTCATGAAGTCGAAGTAGACCGGGCCGTCGATGCAGCGGGCCAGGTCGGTGAAAAAGGTGACGGCCCCTTTGAGGATGCCGCACATGAGGATGGTTCTGCCGGCATAATCCTTGGTGATCTGTGCGCCCAGTTCGCGGACGCGGGCTGCGATCTGTTCTTCTGTCAATAAAATTTCTTTGATATCCTGATGCATCTTGTTTTCCTCCGTGAAAAAGTGAATTACCGCTGCCGTCCCCGACGGGGAACGGCAGGCCCCAGGCAGAGGGCTGTCCGGGTCGTATAAGCACAGGCCCGGCCGCACTGGAACTGTTTCCCAGCTCCTTTGGCGGCCAGGTCCCGTATGGTTTCAACATAATGAAAAGGCAGGTCCTGACGAGAGCCCGTCGCTTCCTGCCACAAGCGGCGGATGAGGCGCCGCTGCATGGCCAGCGGCTGGGCCAGCAGGCGTTTTTTGTCTAAAGCCGGCACGGCTCCGGGAAGGACGAGCTGCCCATAGCGCACTTTGGCAGCGTCGTCCAGAAAGGCTTCGTCAGCTCTGACGATATCGGCCAGGCGGTTCAAATCTGCCGTAATGGCCGGGTTATAGGCCTGCAGCTGCGGCAGCAGATCCAGCCGTATCCGGTTGCGGCCGTAGCGCCGGCTGTCATTGGTTTCGTCGTGACAGACCGGAAGCTGACGTTCTGCGGCATAAGCCGCCAGCTCCGCCTTGGTCAGCGTCAGGAGCGGCCGGATGATGTCGCCCCGCCGGGGAGCCATGCCGCAGAGGCCGTCGAGGCCGCTGCCGCGCAGGAGATGGAGCAGCACCGTTTCGGCCTGGTCATCGGCGTGATGGGCCACGGCAATGCGGTCGGCGCCGCAGGCCCGGGCCGTTTCCCGCAGGATGCGGTAGCGTTCGCGCCGGCCGACAGCTTCTTCGGAAGCTTTTTCCTGCCGGGCCAGGGCCGGCACGTCGACGTACTGCCAGGCAAAGCCGCAATGGCGGCGCACGGCTTCGCGCCGTACCAGGCCGACTTCCCCATCAGCAGCCTGGCGGATGCCGTGATGGACGTAGCAGGCCGTCAAAGTCAGCCTATATAACGGGGCCAGGCGGCTCAGTATATCCAGCAGGGCCAATGAATCGGGACCGCCGGAACAGGCGACGACGATGGCACTGCCCGGCTGCCACAGGCCGTGCTGCCTGCCGTAATCGTCTACGCGGCCGACGAGGGTCACGACTGGCGATCCCGGGAGTTCCAGGCCGCATCATGGAAGGAATGGCGGAAAAATACGCCTTCCATGAGATCCCGTTCGCTGACGGTGATGGCCGGGATGTGATAGCGCTGGAGAAAGGATTTGGCAATAAGCAGGCCGGCGACGATGATATCACTGCGCTTGGGCTGCAGACCCGGTACGTGGCGCCGTTCTTCCGGCGTCATGGCCTGGAGGCGTTCGATGTGGCCGCACAGGGCTTCATAGGAAACGCGATGACCTTCGACTTTCTTGGCAT
Organism: Megasphaera jansseni; assembly: GCF_047974155.1. Taxonomy (NCBI): domain Bacteria; kingdom Bacillati; phylum Bacillota; class Negativicutes; order Veillonellales; family Veillonellaceae; genus Megasphaera; species Megasphaera jansseni. The sequence goes on from NZ_JBHYRR010000010.1 coordinate 32,496, forward strand.
CATAGACGGCCAGCTGCAAATCCATCGCCGCCAAGGTCGTCAGCGTCCCGCCGACGCCGATGAGCAGGTCCGGCTGGACCTGCATGGGCAGCCATTCCTGATGACAGCGGTTTTCCAGATGGGCGACAGCCTGATGGCTCATGACTTCCCCCCGTGTGAAGCGCACAGCCCCCATGGGGTAGCTGTGGGACCAGCACAGGTCGCCGCCGCGGCCGACGGCGACTTCGCTGCTGCCGCCGCCGATGTCGATGACGGCAGCCATCACATCGGGACTGAGCGAAGCCGTGGCCCCGGTGAAACTGAGCGATGCTTCTTCCAGGCCCGAAATGGCCCGGCAGTGCCAGCCAAAGCGGGCCCGCACTTCGGCCAGGAAGGCCTGGCCGTCGACGGCTTCGCGGACGGCACTGGTCGCTACCGCACAGACCGGGACGCCTGTCAGCTGCGCTTTCCAGCCTTCCATGGCCGCAAAGGACGCTTCCATCCCTGCCGGTGACAAATGATGTGTTTCATCGATATCTTTTCCCAGCCGCGTCGTCGCCAGTTCTTTCGGCGAAAAGATCCACGTGCCCGGGACTTCCTGCCAGCCTGTCATGAGGCGCAGGGAGTTGGAGCCGATGTCGATGACTGCATACTTCTGATACTCCATATCTGCTCCTTTCCATAAACGTAAAAAGACGCTGTCTTTGTGCAACAGCGCCCTTCTTTTTTTACCTTCCGCTATTCAATACGCACTCAATCAGCATGGCGCGCACCGCGGCCGCCGCGTTTCGATTCCGTATTGCGCTTCAAATCCATCAGGCGTTCATCGCTTTCCTTCAGGAATTTGCTGAGCCGGTCTTCAAAAGACAGCGAGCCCGACGAACGGCGCGAATCAAAGCCGTTATGCTGGCGGAATTCATGTTTCTGCCGAAAATCGCGTTTCGGGCGGAATTCTTTCTTTTCCGGCGCCGGCTGGGTCTGTTTGATAGACAGGGCGATCTTTCCCTTATCGTCTACAGACAACACTTTGACGTTGACCTTGTCTCGAACTTTCAAAAAATCATTTACATCTTTGACATACTCATTAGCGACTTCAGAAATATGTACAAGACCTACTTTCTTATCCGGAAGCTCTACGAATGCGCCAAATTTTGTGATTCCTGTAACGGTACCTTCCATCACACTGCCTACTTCGATTGTCATGCTGTTTTAATTTCCTCCTTGTAATATCAGCATTACTGCTAAACGTATACAGCCATTATACTCATAAATGCCAAAAAATTCAATCATCAAAATACAAAATATAGGGAATCACGGCTTATAGGGAATTTCATCGGGCTTGGCCAGGCCGAACTGTTCGCGCGCTTCCCGGGCGATTTCATCGGGATCGTTCAGCTTGTCACGCCGTTCCCGGAGCCGGAGATTTTCGTCGCGCAAGGTCTGTTCCTGCTGCAGGGTCTGATTCATGTCATCATGGATTTCCCACAGCCGGTAGAGGCGGACGCCGATGAGATAGAAGCCGGCGACGACGATGGCTATGAGGATAAGATTGTACCAGCTTATCTGCCGGAGCCGGATGAGCAGCCCTGAACGGCGCTTCCTGGGAACCTTGCGGCGCTTCTTCCTGCGCCGAGGCTGGCGATACTGCTTGGTTTCCACCCAATCACCCTTTCTAAAGAATAAGAGACTGAAAAAAGTCTTACTCTATAGTATACCGTGCTTTGATGGCAAGATAAAGTTTTTTTGTAAAATTCCTTTTAAAATAAGCAGTAGTTATATATAATAGAGGCACGACATTTGTATCTTATTCCGAGGGGGAACCTTTATGCACTATGAAAAAATAACGACAGAAATCCTGGAAAAATTAAAGGCCATCGTCGGCCCGAAAGACGTCGTCACCGACGCCGATGCCATGCAGCCCTATTCCCATGACGAAGTGACCGACCCGGCTTATCACCACATGCCCGAAGCCGTCGTCTTTGCCGAAACGGCCCAGCAGGTCAGCGCCATCATCAAGCTGGCCAACGCCTGCCACTTCCCTGTCGTCCCCCGCGGGGCCGGCACGGGCCTGGCTTGCGGCGCCGTCCCGGAATACGGCGGCATCGTCTTGTCGCTGGAAAAGATGAACAAGATCCTGGAAATCAATGAAGACGGTCTCTATGCCGTCGTCGAACCGGGCGTGCGCACGTCGGACCTGCAGGAAGCAGCGGAAAAGAAAGGTCTCTTCTACGCCGGCGACCCGTGCAGCGGTGATTCGTGCTTCATCGGCGGCAACATCGCCACCAATGCCGGCGGCAACCGGGCCGTCAAATACGGGACGACGCGCCACCAGGTATACAGCGTGGAAGTCGTCAATCCTACCGGGCGCATCGTCAACCTCGGCGCGCGCCTGCAGAAACAGTCGACAGGCTATTCCCTGGACCAGCTGGTCATCGGCTCCGAGGGGACGCTGGGCATCATCACCAAGGCGACGCTGAAGCTCCTGCCCAAGCCGAAATACGCCCTCGACCTGCTGGCCATCTTCGACGACCGCCGCCAGGCAATGGGCGTCGTCACCAAGATCATCAAGGCCGGCATCACGCCGACGTGCGTCGAATTCATGGACAACATCACCATCAAATCCGTCGAAAAATACCTCAATGAAAGCCTCCAGGGCAGCGACAACGGCAACTACGTCATCGTCGAAGTCGAAGGGACCAGTGACGACGACCTGGACGACAAGGCCGTCGTCCTCGACGAAGTCTGCACGGAAAACGGGGCATCGTCGGTCCTCGTCGCCGACCACAACAAGATCTGGCAGGCCCGCAAGGCCTTTGCCGAAGCCGTCCGTGCCGAAAGCCTCATCGTCTGCAAAGAAGACGTCGTCGTCCCGGTTGACCAGGAAGCGGCCCTCCTCGATGAAATCCTGCGCCTGGCCAAGAAATATCATTTAGTCACCCGCATCGCCAGTCATGCCGGCGACGGCAACATCCACCTGAACATCCTCAAAAACGAAGACGCTACCTATGAAGACTGGGACCAGCGGGTCAAGGCCAACCAGCAGGAACTGTACAAGTTCATCTATGCCCACGGCGGCCGCCTGTCCGGCGAACACGGCATCGGCTACAAGCGCAAGCACTTGATGGAAGAATTCACCGATCCGGGCGAACTGGAAATGATGAAAGCCATCAAGAAGGCCCTCGATCCGAACGACATCCTCAACCCGGGGAAAATCTTCGACGTCGACTAACTTGCAAAAATCGCTGCTACCGTGTATAATACATAACAGAACTGAATAAAACGTATATCTTCAGGGCAGGGTGAAATTCCCGATCGGCGGTATAGTCCGCGAACGCTACGGCGTAGGAGCCATTGGCTCGTGATTTGGTGCAATTCCAAAACCGACAGTATAGTCTGGATGGAAGAAGATGTGGCGTGCTGTCTTTTCAGCGTGCCTTTCCTTGCATGTCAAAGCCCTGTGCCTTACCGCCAGGGCTTTTTAAGTACCACCAAACTATCAACAATACAGACTTTAAGGAGGTCTTTATTTTGACTACAGAAAAACGCAAATTCAACACCATCGAAGAAGCATTGGAAGAATTACAGGCCGGCCACGTCATCATCGTCACCGATGACCCGGACCGCGAAAACGAAGGCGACTTCATCTGCGCCGCCCAGTACTGCACGACAGAAAACATGAACTTCATGGCCAGCCACGGCAAGGGCCTGATCTGCATGCCCATGAGCATCGAATACGCCCATAAGCTCGGCCTGCCCCAGATGGTCAGCGAAAATACAGATAACCACGAAACGGCCTTCACCGTTTCCATCGACCACGTCGACACGACGACGGGTATCTCCGCTGTCGAACGCGCCCTGACAGCCCGCAAATGTGCTGAAGAATCGGCTCGTCCCGAAGATTTCCGCCGTCCTGGCCACAACTTCCCCCTCGTCGCCAAACGCGGCGGCGTCCTGACTCGCAACGGCCATACAGAAGCTACGGTCGACCTCCTGCGCCTGGCAGGCCTCAAACAGGTCGGCCTGTGCTGCGAAATCATGGCCGATGACGGCACGATGATGCGCACACCGGACCTCTGGAAAATCGCCGATGAATACGGCCTGAAATTCATCACCATCCACGATCTCCAGAACTACTGCCGCCGCCACGATAAACACGTCATCCGCGAAGCCGTCGCCAAGATGCCGACGAAATACGGCGATTTCAAGATCTACGGCTACGTCAACGACCTGACCGGTGAACACCACGTCGCCCTGGTCAAAGGGGAAATCGGCGACGGTAAGAACCTCTTGTGCCGCGTCCATTCCGAATGCCTCACAGGCGACGTCTTCGGCTCCCGCCGCTGCGACTGCGGTGAACAGCTGGCAGCAGCCCTCACGCAGATCAACGCCGAAGGCCGGGGCATCCTTCTCTACATGCGCCAGGAAGGCCGCGGCATCGGCCTCATCAACAAACTCAAAGCCTATGTCCTCCAGGAACAGGGCTATGACACAGTAGAAGCCAACGAAAAACTCGGCTTCGCTCCGGATCTGCGCGAATACTGGATCGGTGCCCAGATCCTTCAGGACATGGGCGCTAAAGAAATCCGCCTGCTCACCAACAACCCGGAAAAAATCTACGGCCTCGAAGGCTTCGGCGTCGAAATCGTAGAACGCGTCCCCATCGAAATGAAACCGCAGAAATTCGACGAATTCTACTTGGAAACGAAAAAGAATAAAATGGGCCACATCCTCCCCCATTTGCATTAAAAGCGAGGAAAAAAGGCGCTGTCCCATGAAGACAGCGCCTTTTTTAGTGGTTAGTGGTTAGTGGTTAGTGGTTAGTGGCTCTCCTTATAGGAGAGCTGTCAGCGAAGCTGACTGAGAGGTTGCTCTTTCAGCATGTGGTTCGTAGTTCGTAGGGGCCGTCCTGTAAAGGCGGCCCGCCATTTTCCTTAATGGTTCTATTGCAGCAAAGTGAATTTGTCCTTATGGTAATCGATGAGGCCTTCTTTTTTCATCTTGCTCAGTTCGGCCGACAAGGCACTGCGGTCGACGGAGAGGAAGTCGGCCATCTGCTGGCGGTTGAAGGGCAGGATGAAGGTGGACTTCCCTTTTTTCCGGGCCAGGTCGGACAAATAGAGCATGATTTTCTGGCGCGTCGAGCGCTGGGTCAGGTAGCGTATCTTTTCCGTAAGGAGGCGGTTCTTTTCAGACATCAGGGCCAGGAGATTGCCCATGAAACGGGCCTGAGCCGGTGTCAGGACCTGACCGGCATGGAGGACGTTGCCGACATAGATCTGCATGATGACCGTATCCGCTGCGGCGACGACATCGACTGTCGCCGGCGAGTCGGGCAGACAGGCAAAGGCTTCGCCGAAAAAGAAGCCTGCCGGAATCTGGGAAAGGATATTGCGGTTCCCCCAGTAATCTTCCTGGATGATGTGGACCGCCCCTTCCAGGACCAGGCCGATATAGGGGACGGCATCGCCGGAATAAAAGAGGAATTCTCCTTTCTCATATTTCTTCTTACGCACCTTCAAGCGCTGCAAGAGCGGCAGGACATCGGCTTCGGCCACGCCGTGGAAAAGCGGCGACGTTTCAATGAGGGACAGATATTGTTCCATGGAAAGACCTCCCAAGAAAAGATAATAGTTGGAAAAACAACAGCCAATTCTCGCTCCATAGGGTATACTAAGACCATAAAGGTCCCAAACCAGTTTGATTCATGTAACACGATGGAGGAAATTATGATACGTAAAATTATACAGATTGATTCGGAAAAATGCAATGGCTGCGGCGCCTGCGCCACGGCCTGTCACGAAGGGGCTATCGCCATGGTCGACGGCAAGGCCCGCCTCATGCGCGATGATTATTGCGACGGTCTGGGCGACTGCCTGCCCCATTGCCCGACGGATGCCATCACCTTTGTTGAACGCGAAGCCGCTGCCTATGACGAAGAAGCCGTAAAGCAGCACATGGCCGCTCAGGGAAGAGTCTACACCGGCCGCTGTCCCGGCAGCCAGGCCCGCCGCCTCGCGGACACACCGAAAGGCGCTGGTGAAATCCCTGCCGGACCGTCTATTTCCCGCCTGAGCCAGTGGCCAGTCCAGATCAAGCTCGTACCGCCTCATACGCCTTATTTCAACGGTGCCAGCCTGCTCATCGCTGCCGACTGCACGGCCTATGCCTACGCCCGCTTCCACGAAGATTTCATCAAGGGCCGCATCACCCTCATCGGCTGCCCGAAACTCGACAACATCGACTACGCTGAAAAATTGACAGAAATCCTTCGCCAGAACGATATCCATGACGTCACCCTAGTCCGCATGGAAGTCCCATGCTGCGGCGGCCTGGAAATGGCTGCCAAAAAAGCCCTCGCCCAGAGCGGCAAGGACATCCCCTTCAAGGTTCACATCATCAGCCTCGACGGGAAGATAAAAGGATAGTAAAAAGGGCTTGTCGCACGACGACAAGCCCTTTAAAGTGGTTAGTGGCTAGCAGTTAGTTGTTAGCGAATGGCTTTAAATTTAACGGTCTTTTCTGAAAACTACAAACTCCGTGCTACAAACTATAAAGTAAAAGGGACCTCGTATGATGGCAGAATCCTTCGTGCGACAGTCCCTTTTTATCGTAGGGGCCGTCCCAAAGGGCGGCCCCTACTAGCTACGAACCACGACGCTCTTACACATTCCATTCTTCCTTCAGTGTCGACAGGCACATGAAGGTCTGAGACGAGGCGACCGTCGGGATTTCGTTCAATACCTGCATGAGGAAGTGTTCCAGGTCATCCGGTGTCTTGACCAGTACTTTCAGCAAGTAGTCAAAGGCGCCGACGACGTGGTGACATTCCAGGACTTCCGGATACTGGACGATCTTCGAGCGGAATTCTTCGACATCGCCAGAGCGTTCGAGGTTGACCATGATGAAAGCCGTCACGTTATAACCGGTTTTGCGGCGGCTGATCTTGGCACCGTAGCCTTCGATGATGCCATTGTGTTCCATCTTGCGGATGCGTTCGGCGACAGCCGGGATGGACAGGCCGACAACCTTGCTGATTTCCGTAGCCGAAGCTTTGCCATTGTGTTTGAGTATCGTTAAAATTTTGTCATCGATATGATCCATATGTAGATACTACCCTCCATAATTTCTAAAATTTACATATCTATTATCTTACAAACGAATGAAAAAGTAAATAGACTTAAAGATATTAATTTTTTTTCTGCTATACTTTTTACTTCTATGGAGGCCGGTTTATTCCGAATCGGAAAGATGGAAATCACTATTCAAGTCAGAGAAATTATCGGCAAAGCCCTGCGTCATGTAGACGGCATTATCGCTGCCTGTGATTTCACAGTTGACGCCTTCCATGCTGCTTACCAGTTCCATCCCCTTCTGCGGTCCCAGGACGAAGACGATAGTCGTCATCATATCGCTGAGCATACCGGCATGAGGCACCGAACCGTCGATGACGACGGAGTCGCTCATGACGCCGGACCGGGCCGGATAGCCCGTGCGGGGGTCGAAAATGTGGTGGTAGCGGACGCCATCCTGAATGAAATAGCGTTCGTAGTCGCCCGACGTGGACAGGGCCTGGTTCTCGATGGATACGATCCCCAGAAAGGTCTTGTCGTCATCCGAGCGGGGATGCTTGATGCCAATCCGCCAGGGCTTGCCTTTTGTCGTCTTGCCAACGGCATACATCGAGCTGGCCCCGAGGTTGATGAGACCGCTTTCGATGTGGTGTTTTTCGTAAATCTTGCGGATTTCGTCGACGGCATAGCCTTTGGCCACGCCGCCCAGGTCAATGGCCATACCGGGCTTGGCCAGCATGACGCTGTGGTCTTGCGGCCGCAGAAGAATATCCTTGTAGTTGACCTTCATCAGGGCCTGGGAAATTTCATCGGCTGACGGCACATGCTGGTCGTCGTTGCCGATGCGCCATAAATTGGTCATGACGCCGACCGTGATGTCCCATTCGCCCTGGCTCTTGGCCGAATAATCCTTGGCGTATTCAATCATTTCATAAATGGCCGGATCGACCTGGACGTATTCCTTGCCGGCAGCGGCATTGATACGGCTCACGTCACTGTCTTCATTCTGTCCGGCCAGTTTATCCAGCTGATTCAGGCGGTCAAAGCCCTCGTCGACTGCTTCTTTGGCTTCTTTCCCGGACGCCCGCAGGGAGACCGTCGTATCCATAGCGACACCGCTCCTATCAAAAGAAGACTCCGGATGCAAAGTGCATCCGGAGCAACTTAAAACGATGAGCAACGCCATGGTGAGAAGAACCCATACATACCGTTTCTTATCCATGTATTAACCTACGTTTTCTTCTTTCTTGAAGGAACCTTTGATCATTTCGTTGATAGCACCTGTCGGGCACTTGGTCAGGCACGTAGCATTGTCACAGTTGCGGCAGATTTCCTGATTGATGACAGCCAGATGGTCGACGATCTTGATAGCGCCTTCATCTTTGTGAGAGCAGTTACGCATGCAAGAACCGCAGCCAAGGCACATAGCCTTGCAGTTCTTCATAGCCGGAGCGCCGAAATCTTTAGAGCTGCAGCTGATGCTGACTTTGGCACTGACCGGTAACAGTTCGATGACGTGGTTCGGGCAGACAGAAGCGCATTTGCCACAGCCTGTGCACAGCGTCTTATTGACGACAGGCAGGCCATTTTCGCCCATGCTCATAGCACCGAACGGGCAGGCACGCGTGCAGTTGCCGAAGCCGAGACAGCCAAATTTACAGAATTTCGGGCCCTGCTGGACAATCTTAGCAGCAGCGCAGTCATGAACGCCTTTGTATTCATAAGCCAGTTTGGCAATGCCATTGCCGCCGCGGCATTTGATGTGAGCGTATTTCGGTTCCGTAGCTTCAGCGACTTTGCCCGTCAACTTAGCGACGACAGCAGCGACTTCAGCTTTCCCAGGAACACAGAGGTTAGGCGGAACGTTCGGGTCGAGGACGACGGCTTCCGCATATTTTGCACAGCCGGCGAAACCGCAGGCACCGCACTGGCCCTGAGGAAGTGCTTCTTTTACTTCGCCGATGAGCGGATTTTCTTCCATGGCAAATTTCTTATCAGCACTTGCAAGGATAAAGCCGAAGACGATACCGATGCAAACCATGACGCCGACAGCATACATAGCTATCGTTGTATAATCGTACATAATCTAATTCACTCCTTTGCCTTAAATCATACCGGAGAAGCCGAGGAATGCCAGGGACATCATACCGGCGACGATGAAAGCGATTGGTGTGCCTTTCAAAGCGTGCGGAACAGCGGCATAGTCCAATTTTTCACGGCAGCTTGCCATGAGGATCAGGGCTACGGCGAAACCGAGACCTGCGCCAACAGCGAAGACGATGTTTTCCAAGAAGTTATAACCGCTGGTGACACTGATGACCGGGACGGACAGGACGATACAGTTCGTAGCGATCAGCATGAGGTAAATGCCCCACATGTTATACAGGGTCGGCGATTCTTTCTTGATGACGATTTCCAGCAACTGTACGAAACTTGCAATCAAGATAACGAAGGAAATCGTGCGCAGGAATTCCAAATGAAGCGGTACCAGGACTAAGTTGTACAGGCACCATGCCAGGATAGTACTCATAGTGATGACGGCAGTGACGGCGAAGCCCATGCCGACAGAGGCGTTCAGGTTCTTGGAAACGCCGAAGAAGATACACAAACCGAGGAACTTGGTCAATACGAAGTTGTTAATCAAGACAGCCCCGATGAACAGCGTAAAGTATTCCATTATCCTTCACTCCCTTTCAGTTGTCTCTGTCTTTCAACATGTTCATTCCACATCTTGAAACCAGCCATGATGAAACCGATGAGCATGAAGGCTCCAGGCGGCAAAGCCATGATCAGGGCCGGCTGATAGGACGGACCGAAGACAGGGATACCAAAGAAGGTACCATTGCCGAGGATTTCACGGACGAAGGAAATGAGGAACATAGCAATGGTGAAGCCAATGCCCATGCCCATGCCGTCGAGGAAGGAAACGACGACGCCGTTTTTCGATGCAACCGATTCAGCACGAGCCAGGATGATAGCAAATACGACGACCAGGTCGAGGTATACGCCCAAGGCTTTGTACAGATCCGGAGCAAAGGCCTGCAGGAACAACTGTACGCAGGTTACGATGGTAGCGATACAGGTGATATAAACAGGGATACGGACTTTTTTGTTGATCAGCTTGTGAATGATGGAAACGACCGTATTGTTGGCCGTGATAACGAACCATACTGTGCAGCCCATGGTCAGGCCATTGACGATGCTTGTCGTAACGGCAAGGCCCGGGCACAGGCTCAAGGCCAGGACGAAGTACGGGTTTTCTTCAATAATGCCTCTAGTAAATACTTTCCAAAGATTCATTATTATTTACCCCCTAACTGTGCTGCTTTTTCAACAGCCTGCTTAACGCCCAAAGTGAAAGCACGGGAAGAAATGGTAGCACCGGTCATGGCCTGGATCTTATCTTTTACGCCAGCGTCCTTGGTGACTTCCAAGTTTTCCAGTTTCTTGCCTTTGAACTGATCTTTAAACGGAGATTTAGCACCTCTGTCGCCGAGGCCCGGCGTTTCGTTAGCTTCGAGGACGGTGTAATCCATAACCGTGCCATCCATGGAAACGGCCGTCAGCATCTTGATAGTGCCGCCGTAACCTTTCGGAGCCGTCGGAATGATATAAGCCACTTTTTTACCGCCCTGTTCAGCGACGAAGGTATCTTTTTCACCAGGGACGGGATCGAATTTTTCAGCCTGCGGAACGAGGGATTTCATGGAATCCTGTTTCATCTGTTCTGCCTTTTCATAGGCGATCTTGCCAGTAGCAGCATAGACGACGCCGATGATACAGCCGGAAACCAGGCAGGTCAGGATCAGGTTCATCGCAACCTTGAAGATTCCGCTTTCGTTTTTGTCTGCCATTTTATTTAGCCCCCTTTTTTACTGCGCCAAAGACGGTCGGTTTGACCAGACGGTCGATGAGCGGAGTCAAGGTATTCATGAGCAAGATGGAGTAGCAAACCCCTTCCGGATAACCGCCGAGCGTACGGATGAGGACCGTAATCAGGCCGCAGCCCAATGCGAAGATCATCTGGCCTTTCAGGGTAATCGGAGCCGTGACCATATCGGTTGCCATGAAGAAGGCGCCGATGATGAGGCCGCCAGCCATCATTTCAAAGATTGCAACGTTGACGCCATAGAAAGCACCCATGAGGACGCCGACGGTAGCAATCATGATGACCGGAACCTGCCAGTTGATGTAGCCTTTGTAGATCAGCCACAGACCACCGAGGATGAGGAGAACCGTCGACGTTTCACCGAGGGACCCGTTGCGGAACCCGAAGAACAAGCTCTGATAAATAGTGCCCCAATCGTTCGTACCGAAGAGATTGAAGAGAGCATCTGTGCCGCCATGTTTGAAGACGTTCAGCGGCGTAGCCCCAGCGACACCGTCGATGACGGTCCCATTGAGCTGGGTCCAGGTCGTCATGGCAATCGGCCAGGAAACCATCAAGCCAGCACGGCCGACGTGAGCCGGGTTGAAGATGTTGTAGCCAAGGCCGCCCATGGCCTGTTTACAAACGACGATAGCCAGGAAGGAACCGACGATGCTCATCCACCAGGGAAGGTTCGGCGGGCAGCACATAGCCAGGAGAAGGCCCGTGATGACGGCAGAACCATCTTTGATGGTGACGCGTTTGTGCATCAGTTTTTCCCATAAGAATTCAAATACAACTGCCGAGACAATTGCGACGATGATATTGACGAGAGCATTGACACCGAAATAGTAGACGCCGAACGCAGCAGCCGGTACAAGGGCAGCGACGACATTCCACATGATCTTAGGAATGGTTTCGTTACAGCGAACATGCGGTGAAGATGCTACGGTAAGTTTAAATTCCTGCATGTCTTTAGCATCCTTTCCATTTGTTTGTCCTTTAGCTTCTGGACTCATGATATCCCTTCTTCCAATTAGTTCTTGGCTTTCTGTGCTTCAGCTTTAGCCTGCGCTGCGCGCTGGATAGCTTTGCACTGGCCTTTCGCATTGCGGATATACTGGACAATGTTACGTTTTGCCGGGCAGGTATAGACACAGCTGCCACATTCGACACAGTTCATGACGCCGTATTCCATGCATTTATCCCATGCCTGGCAGGACGAGAAGATGCTGAGCTGGCTCGGAATGAGGCCCATGGGACATGCTTCTACGCAACGGCCGCAGCGGATGCACGGAGATTCTTCGCCGACCTGGCATTTTTCCGGAGAGAGAGCCAGGATACCGGAAGCCCCTTTGGTGATCGGCACATCGAGCTGATACTGGGCCAGGCCCATCATCGGGCCGCCGGCGATCAGGCGATCCGGCTGTTTGGAGAAGCCGCCGCAGTAATCAATGGCTTCCTGGAAAGTCGTACCGATACGGAGACGGAGGTTCTTCGGTTCTTTGATGCAGTCACCGGTAACGGTCGTAAGGCGTTCGATGAAGGGGATGCCCTGGCAGACAGCATCGGTGATGGCAATGACCGTACCGACGTTGCTGACGACGCAGCCGACGTTCATAGGAAGTCCGCCCGGTTCGACCTGACGGCCTGTGCAGGCTTCGATCATCATCTTTTCAGCACCCTGAGGGTACTTCGTCTTACAAGCGAGGACTGTAACTTCAGGAATATCTTTGAAAGCTTCGGTCAGGTTCTGGATAGCTTCCGGCTTGTTGTCTTCAATGCCGATGAAGGCCTTCTTGACACCGAGGACTTTCATGCAGATTTGGACGCCTGTGACGAGTTTGTCCGTCGTTTCCTTTTCGACCATGGCACGATAGTCGCAGGTCAGATACGGTTCACATTCCGCACCGTTGACGATGAACGTATCGACCGGTTTGTTCGGAGCCAATTTGACATGAGCCGGGAAGGTAGCACCGCCGCAACCGACGACGCCGGCTTTCTTGATGAGTTCCAGGATTTCCTTGCTGTCGAGCTGTTTCCAGTCGTGAGCCTGGGGAATCCCTTCTGCCCATTCATCTTTACCATCTGCTTCGATGACGACAGCCATGCATTTGACCATCATGTTGTGCGGCATAGGCGCAACTTTGATGACTTTGCCGGACGTAGATGCATGGATGTCGGCATGCAAGAATGCGTCACTCGTCCCGATAAGCTGGCCTTTCTTGACCAGGTCACCGACTTTGACGGTCGGCGTACAAGGCGCACCAAAGTGCTGGCTCATGGGAATGACGACTTGAGCCGGTACTGCCGGGGTTTCTATGGCTTTGTCTTTTGCATAGATCTTGCCATCATCAGGATGGACCCCACCTCTTTTAAAGGTATTCAACATCAAAAATCACCTCATTATTATATAATGAAAAATAATAAAAACATGAATCATGCTTTCAATCGCTTACATTATATCATTATGTAGCATATTATTCAATGTGAAAATCAGAGCAAAGTTACACATTTAACTTATTTTTATGACCTGCAATGCGCAGGAAAAAGAAGTCAAAATTCGTCCAAATTCAAAGAGATAATGTAGTTTACATTTTCGTATACATCACCTGTTTTGTATAGTATGAAGCCCATTCTTACCGTATTTTATAAGGATGCATAATAACAAAAAATAGTTTATTTTTCTCTCCATAGCAACTAACTTTTGTCATATTTCACGGGAATAAAGCGTTCTGCCATATGTTCAATAAATCACATATATATGCATCCTATATGCGTTTGCCGCATAGACGTGAAAAAGGCGCTGTCTTATGACAGCGCCTTTTTAGTGGCTAGTGGCTAGGGGTTAGGGGTTAGGGGCTAGGGGTTAGGGGTTAACTGTTAACTGTTAACTGCTAACTGCTGACCGGACCCCTACGAGCCACGAATCACGAAGCACGAGCCACGAGCCACCAATTATTCCCCTTTCAATTCCAGGGCCGTTTTGATCAGGCCTTTGAATAACGGATGGGCTTTGGTCGGGCGGGATTTGAATTCCGGATGGAACTGGCAGCCTACGAACCAGGGGTGATCCTTGAGTTCGACGATTTCTACCAAGCGGTCATCCGGCGATGTCCCAGAAAGGACGAGACCGGCATTGACCATTTCCGTGCGGTATTTGTTGTTGAATTCCCAGCGATGGCGATGGCGTTCGTAAATGAGGTTGGTGCCATAGACTTCATGAGCTTTCGTGCCTTCTGTCAGTTTGCAGGGATAGAGGCCGAGGCGCATGGTGCCGCCTTTATCGGAGATGTCGACCTGGTCCGGCATGAGGTCGATGACCGGGAATTTGGCATCTTCATGGAATTCCGACGACGTAGCACCTTCGAGGCCGACGACGTGGCGGGCGAATTCCATGACAGCGCACTGCATGCCCAGGCAGAGGCCGAGATAGGGAACCTTGTTTTCACGGGCATACTGAACGGCGCGGATCTTGCCTTCGACGCCGCGGTTGCCGAAACCGCCGGGAACGACGATGCCGTCGATGCCCTTGAAGACTTCTTCCATCGAGAGGTTCGGGTCTTCCAGCGTTTCCGAATCGATCCAATGGATGTTGACTTTCGTCTTATAGGCGATGCCAGCATGGTTCAGGGCTTCAGCGACGCTGAGGTAGGCATCGTGGAGGGCGACGTATTTGCCGACCAGGGCGATTTCCAAGGTCTTTTCCGTATTGTAAATGGCATGGACCATCTTCTTCCAGTCTTCCATGTCGCAGGGACGGTTGGGCAGGTCGAGTTTTTCCAGGACGATGCGGTCCATCCCTTCTTCAGAGAGCAGGAGAGGAACTTCATAGATGCTGTTCAAGGTCTTGTTTTCAATGACGGCGTCTTTGTCGATGTCGCAGAACAAGGCCAGTTTTTCTTTCATTTCATCCGACAGCGGCCGTTCCGTACGGCAGACGATGATGTCCGGCTGGATACCGATGCCGCGCAGTTCCTTGACGCTGTGCTGGGTCGGTTTGGTCTTCAATTCGCCAGCAGCCCCGATGTACGGTACGAGAGTGACGTGGATGTACAAGACGTCATTGCGGCCGACTTCCTTCTTGATCTGGCGGATAGCTTCCAGGAACGGCAGGCTTTCGATGTCGCCGACAGTGCCGCCGATTTCGGTGATGACGATATCCGCATTGTCATCGTCGCCGACGCGGTAGACGCGGTTCTTGATTTCATTGGTGATGTGCGGGATGACCTGGACAGTATGGCCCAAATAGTCGCCGCGCCGTTCTTTCTGCAGGACCGACCAGTAAATCTTGCCGGTCGTGACGTTGGAGTTCTTGCCGAGGTTAATGTCGATGAAGCGTTCATAATGACCGAGGTCGAGGTCCGTTTCCGTGCCATCGTCGGTGACGAAGACTTCGCCGTGCTGATACGGGCTCATCGTACCCGGGTCGATGTTGATATAGGGGTCAAACTTCTGGATCGTGACCTTATAGCCGCGGTTCTTCAGCAAACGGCCCAGCGATGCTGCTGTAATGCCTTTCCCTAACGAAGAAACGACGCCGCCTGTGACAAAGATGTATTTAGCCATATTTCCTCCCTGTTGAGCTTCTGCTCATCGAATCAAAAATCAATCAATAACGTTTATTTTATTATATTACATTTTTTCAGGAGCAGAAACCCCTAAAATAGCCAAACTGTTGGCGATGGTGATGCGGACTGCCGTGACCAGGGCCAGACGGGCTCTTTCCAGATTCTTGTCTTCCTGGATGATACGGCAGTGATTGTAGAACGTATGGAACATGCCAGCCAGTTCGTGGACAAAGTGGGCAATGCGGTGCGGTGCCCGTTCGCGGGCGGCACGCTGGACTTCTTCCGGGAAAGCAGCCATCTTCTTGATCAGTTCCAGTTCGTATTCATTGGTCAGCGTATCCCATTTGACGTCGGACCAGTCCGTGCTGAGGTCTGCACCGGCTTCCTTGGCCTGACGGTAAATGCTGTAGATACGGGCATGGGCGTACTGGATGTAGTAGACCGGGTTTTCGTTGCTGTGCGATTTCGCTAAATCGAGGTCGAAATCGAGCTGCGTATCCAGGGACCGCATGATGAAGAAGTAACGGGCTGCATCGGTGCCGACTTCTTCGATGAGTTCGTTCAGCGTAATGGCCTGGCCCGTACGCTTGCTCATCTTGACCGGTTTGCCGTCGCGGAAGAGGCTGACCATCTGCAAGAGGAGCACTTCCAGCTGGTTGACGTCATAGCCGAGAGCCGCCATAGCCGCTTTGACGCGGGCGACATAACCGTGGTGGTCGGCACCCCAGATATTGATCATCTTCTTGAAGCCCCGGTCGTATTTATTCTTATGATAAGCGATATCGGCAGCCAGGTAGGTCGGCACGCCGTTATCGCGGATGACGACGCGGTCTTTGTCATCGCCGTAATCCGTCGATTTCAGCCACAGGGCGCCGTCTTTTTCATAAATCTTGCCCCGTTCTTCCAGGACCTTGCAGGCTGCCTGGATGGCATCGGGATGAAGGGTCCGTTCGCTGAACCAGTTGTCATAATGGACGTTGAAATGAGCCAGGTCGCGTTTGAGGGCCTTGAGCTTTTCGGCATAGGCCCGATCCTTGAAGAGTTCCAGCCGTTCTTCTTCGGGCATGTCCAAATATTTATCGCCGTCCTGGTCGATGATGGCCTGGGCCGTTTCAATGATGTCGTGACCGTGATAGCCGTTTTCCGGGATTTCTGCCGGCTTGCCCAACAGTTCCAGGTAGCGGGCATTGACGGAAGCGGCCAGGTTGTTCATCTGGTTGCCGGCATCGTTGATGTAGTATTCAGCCTGGACGTTATAACCGGCAGCCCGCAGGAGATTGACCAAAGCACTGCCGTAAGCGGCGCCGCGGCCATGGCCGACGTGGAGCGGCCCAGTCGGGTTGGCGCTGACGTATTCGACCTGGATCGTGTCTTCCTGGCGCAGCGGTGCATGGCCATAGGCATCGCCGGCAGCCAGGATCTGTTTGAGCGTATCGTAGATGACGTCGTTCTTCAAGAAGAAGTTGATGAAGCCGGCACCGGCGATTTCAGCATGGTCGAGCCAGGGATAATCCATCCCGTCGACGATGGCCTGGGCAATGAGTCTCGGTGCTTTATGGGCGACGCGGGCCGACTGCATGGCAATGTTGCTGGCGAAGTCGCCAAATTCCTTCTGCGGCGGTACTTCCAGTGCGACGTCGGGATAGTCGCCGGCTGGAAGGGTGCCGGCTGCAATAGCCTTGTTCAGGGCTTCCGTAATGCCCTGCTTCAATAAATCCTTCATTTCCATTACGCTTGATCCTCCTGCACGGTTATGGTTAATTGTGTATAATTGGCACTGACGCCTTCGATATGGACGTCGTAGCCCAACTGAATCGTACCGATTCCATCGATTAAATCGGCACGGCATTCATAGGTCTTCATCTGCACGTCGAACGTGCCGACCGGTGTGTCATACTGGGAGCGCGTCACCTTCCCCTTGCGGAATTCCTGACGCTGGCGCAGCTTCCCAAGGCGCAACAATAAGACGGACCCTCCGGGTAATACCTTGATGACCGTCGTAACGCCTTTCATTTCCGTCAGCTCGCTTTCTTCATAGACGATGTACTGCGTCCCGTCCTTGACGTAAAACTTGCCTTCAGAAACGAGCTCCATTTTCAGCTCTTCTCCCTCTTTGTTACGTTGGATACTTTTTACACTTACTAAGACAGGTTTCAATGTATTCCACCTTTCCTATCACAAATCCAATGTTACTATTATATAACAAGTGCCGGGAAAAAGAAATACTTTTTTTCACTTCATTTCAATCAGGGAGGACCAATACTTCTTGGGCATATAACTGCGGCGCAGGGCCTCGTTGCGGCGTGATGGGATGGCAATGGTCCGGTAATAATCCTGCCAGACATGTTCGATGGCCTCTTCATCGGCCGACAGGTCCGGTGCCGCCGCAGCCCGGGGGATGGTCACCATGACCGGCTGATGGCCGTCATAATAGACGCCGATGCCGCGGCCTGTGTCGTGGAGGACCCAGCGTTCAGCCGGGAAGCGGCGGACGAAATGAGGTGCCATGACGGGGACGACACAGCACGTCGGCTGGAGCTGACAATAGAGCATGCCGTCGGACAATTCCCGGAAGCGGGCCAGGCCCAGGAGTTTATGGCGTTCATTCCCGGCCTTACGGGCCCACTGGCGGACCGTCCAGATAGGTTTTTCACTGAGATGATGCAGAAAGCCGCCTTTATACCGGAAGGCCAGCCACAGATACTGCAGGAGGGCCGGGCCGCGCCCTTCCTGTTCGGCCAGGAAAGCATAGTACAGATAATGGCAGGGCTTGGGCCCGCACTGGGCCAGAAGAGCGTCGAGGATGCGCCGGGCTTTGCCGTCATCAGCCGGGACGAAGCGCTGCTGGGAAAAAATCAATCCCAGCCGGCTGTCCGGGCAGATGTCTTCGACTTGGCCCAGGCCATCGTGCCAGGCATCGAAGACGGCCGACAAATAGCCGAAGAAAGTTCCATCGTAACTATAAATCATATCCCATCGCCCCTAAAACAGACTCATCGGTTCATAAGCCGCCTGCACTGCCGGCCGGGCCAGGAGCAGCCGGCGGATGCGGACCGGGTCCGTCGTCGCCCCATAATACTTCCCCTTGCAGGTAATGAAATACTGGGCCCGCTTGAGGACGATGCCCAGGCGGCGCAGCGTATCATAGGACAAGAAGGCCTGGCGCCGGGCCGCACAGATGCGCCGGGCCGATGTGACGCCGATACCGGGGACGCGCAGCAGGGCATGGTACGACGCGCGGTTGACTTCGACCGGAAAGAATTCGGGATGGCGCAGGGCCCAACAGGCCTTGGGGTCCAGGTCGAGGTCGAAATCGGGTGCCTCGTCGGTCAAGATCTCATCGGCCTTGAACTGGTAGAAGCGCAGCAGCCAGTCGGCCTGATAGAGACGGTGCTCCCGCAGGAGCGGCGGCTTGGCAATGGCCGGCAGGTTCGGGCCGGTCACAGCCGGGACATAGGCCGAATAATAGACACGTTTCAATTCCACCTTGTCATATAGGGCCTGGCTCAGGCGCAGGATCGTCCGGTCGCTGTCGGGCGTCGCACCGACGATGAGCTGTGTCGTCTGGCCGGCCGGGACGAAGGAAGGTACCTTCTTATGGTGCTTTTTCTCTTCCCGCCGCTCGAGGATTCCCTGGCGGATATGCCCCATAGGGACGAGGATGTTCTCCTTCGTCTTCTGCGGCGCCAGCAGGTGCAGGCTCGGTGCCGACGGCAGTTCGATGTTGACGCTCAGACGGTCGACGTAGCGACCCAGTTCACGGATAAGGGGGGCACTCGTCCCGGGGATGCCCTTCATATGGATGTAGCCGTTGAATTTCTTTTCGTCCCGCAGGATGCGAGCCGTCCGGATGAGGAGCTCTGTCGTATAGTCCGGCGAGCGATAGACACCGGAACTGAGGAACAGGCCTTCGATGTAATTGCGCCGGTAAAAGGCGATGGTCACATCGGCGATTTCTTCCGGCGTCAGGATAGCCCGTTCCGCTTCCCGGCTGGCCGCGTTGACACAGTAGGCGCAGTCGTAGATACAGCGGTTGGTCATGAGGATCTTGAGGAGTGACACGCAGCGGCCGTCAGACGACCAGGTATGGCAGATGCCACAGGCAGCGCCATTGCCGATACCCCCGGCCTGATTGGCCCGCCGGCTGCCGCTGGATGAACAGGACACGTCGTACTTGGCCGCGTCGCTGAGAATATGAAGTTTCTGTTGAATCCGGTCCCAATCCATGATAAAGCCCCCTCTTTCCCTTTATCATAGCATAACGCCGCCGCCATTGCAAACGTATGTTTTAGTCAACAGTCCGCAGGTCGCTAAAATCATACCTCATGGTCAAGAAGGGGTTATCGCCAGCTTTCCACAGCGGGCCGCCCTTTGGGACGGCCCCTACGATGCGCCATATAGGCGCCCCTACATTTGCGGCCTGCGAACGGCGAACGGCGGGCGCCCCACGCGGGCGCCCCTACAGCGGAAAAAGGACTTGCCCTATGGGCAAGTCCTTTTTCCTTACATATGTAATCCTTCGCGCAATTTTTCAAAGATTTTTTGTTCGTCTTCGGTCAGGTCGCGGCCCAAGTCGATGTGGAGTTCTTCCCCATTGCTGCGGGCCTTATCCTGTTCGTGCTTATCGCCGCTCTTGGCGCTATCGTCACGGATGATCACGCTTACACCACCTTAGATCAAAGTTTTCGGATCCGGATAAGCTTTGATGCTTTCAGCAAGCTTATCAGCCAATTCATCGAGTTCACATTCCTGGTCGTCGCGGAGGGACGATTTCATATCCATCGTCGGTTCCAGGAGTTCGCAGCATTTGAACTGGTTTTCAACATAGTCGACCATGGTCTTATAAGCAGCCGATGCCCAGCTGTGGCAGGCGAGGACGCCGATGGTACGTTTCTGGAACATGAGGGTCTTCAAGTCGTGGAGGAAGTTTTCCATGGGCAGGAAGAGATTCAGGTTGTACGTCGGAGCAGCCAGGACGAGATGGCTGTATTCCCAGGCCTTAGCCGTAATGTACGACGAATGGATCTTGGCGACGTCGTAGAGGCGGATATCCTGGATACCGCGCTGGCTCAATTTATGGGCCAGGACGCAGGCAGCCCGTTCGGTATTGCCATAAATGGACGAGAAAGCGATGACGACGCCTTTCTTTTCCGGTACGTATTTAGCCCAGTGGAGGTATTTGTCGATGATGTACTTAATCGTAGCCGGCGTACGGAATACGAACCCATGGAGCGGGCAGATGAAGTCGATAGGAAGGCCCGATGCCTTCTTGAGGACGTTGACGACCTGCGGGCCGTATTTGCCAACGATGTTGACATAGTAACGGCGGGCCGAATCGAGGTAGTTTTCTTCAAAGTCGACCTGGTCGGCATAGACGTTGCCGACGGTACCGAACTGGCCAAAGGCGTCGGCACTGAAGAGGACATGGTCTGTCAGGTCATAGGACATGATGACTTCCGGCCAGTGAACCATAGGCGCTTTGACGAACTGCAGGGTATGTTTGCCGAGAGCCAGCTGGTCCCCTTCTTTGACAGCGACGTAACGGTCCGTCATGGGATGGCGGAAGAACTGTTCAAAGAGCTTGAACGTCTGCGGCTGGCCGATGATCTTGGCATCCGGATATTTTTCCAGGAGAGCCAAGGCAGAGCTGGCATGGTCCGGTTCCATATGCTGGAGGACGAAGTAGTCCAGTTTACGGCCTTTGAGCAGGTATTCGACGTCTTCCAGGAATTCGTCGCGGCACGATTTGTCCATAGCATCGACGACGCATGTCTTTTCGTCATCGATGAAATAGGAGTTGTACGTAACGCCTTCGGGAATCGGGAAAATCCGTTCAAACAATTCCGTGCGGAAATCGTTGCATCCCATCCAATAAATACCATTTTTGATTTCTTCTACACAATGCATACTGATATGACCTCCTTAAAAAGTACAAGCAGCATTCATGCTGTAATGTCAATTCTCATACCCATATCATACCATTTTTCGGACAAATAGGAAATACTAACAAGAAAAAAAGTTAATTAAAAATCTTTATTGTTTATTTGTCTTGCTCGTATCGCGGTTGTTATCGGACGACTGGCGGGTCTTCGACGAGTCACTGCTCTTGGTGTTGGACGTCGACTTATCATCCGACCGGCTGCGGGTCGTGCTCTGGGACTCGGAAACGGATTCACTGCGCCGCGTTTCCTGCGAGGAGCTGCGGCTCGGTGCCGATGCGCCGATGGAGTCCGCTTCGGCTACGACATTGTCGATGAGCTGTTCCAGGACATCGCGGTCGGCCTGGGACAAATTCGTGCTTTCACTGAGCATGTCCTTGGCCTGCTGGGCCAGGCTCTGTGCCTGGGAACGGGCCGAGCTGCGGCTGATGGATCCATTGCGGTACTGGACTTTCAGATTGCGCAGTTCATTGGAAATATCGTTGGCCTTGCTGCGGATGCGGGCCGCTGCCATTTCACCACTGCGCTGCTTGCGGGCATCGGCATCCTGCAGGCGTTTATCTTCTTCCCTGTTTTCCAGCAGTTCTTCCTGCTGCTGTTCGGCGACTTTGTCCAGCGATGCCGCCGTCACATGGGTCCCGACGTAGTATTCATAGCCCATGTAGCCCAGGATGATGATCGGGATGCAGAGGAGCATCATTTCCAGTTTACGCATGTGCGCCGCCCGTTTCCAGCTGATGACGTTCTTGCGGCGGTGTTCCATGATGAGGACGATGATCAGGATAAGGACGACCAGGAACAGGGCGATATAGATGAACAATTTATGCCAGACCGTGGCCTGGAGCTTGATTTCCGTCGGGTTGGAATTGGACAGGTTCCACAAATAGGTGCTGCCCTGGTCATCGGCTTTATCGCTGTTGCTGACGACGCGCGTTCCCGACGGGAAGGAGACGATGTATTCCAGGTCGACGCCATTTTCCGGCATCGGCGTGCCTAAGCGCAGGGTCTGGATACTGTTTCCATCAAAGTTATAATCGATATAATAGGTCGAACAGATGAGGCCGTCGTGTGTCTTGTGGACAATGTGGTCGACAGAGCTCTTGCTGGCTCCGTCCTTGGTGATCGTCTTCATAGCCCGGAAGCCTTCGCCATTATCGTTGTTATAATCCATAATGGTATAATTGCGCTTCTGGAATTCATCGGCATCGTCTTTCAAGTCTTTCTGCCCCTTAGCCGAATCGGATACTTTCAGGACATCTTGTGTTTCGCTGCCATCGTCGTGGATGATGGTCTGCGCCCGGAACCCCGATAAGAGGAAGAACGCTGCCAACAGCATGACAGTCATAGCAATCTTGGCAATTTTCGCGTATGCTTTCATAAACTCCTCGCTTTCTTTCTGTGCCATCATTCTTCTTTCGGCGGTACCATCCCGGTATCGACGAGATGAGGCCGGTCAAATAAGGTCTGGGCCTCTTTCTCCTGGCGGGCCTTGGCCATGGCTGCGCCATTGCTGATATTTTCCAACGGGACCCCATTGACGAAGATGCCTTCGATGACGCCTTCGCCCCGCTTTATGCGGATGCTGGCGATGATGCTGTCATCCGGACGGAGGCTGTAGATGCCATCGGTCAGCTCCGGTGCCATGCGATAGCGGTCAAAGCCGACCTGGAACTGGACGAAGCCATCCTGATAGGAAACGACAGTGGCTTGCATATAGTCGCCGCCGACGAAAGGCTTCGACGCCGAAGCCCCCTGGATTTCCATAAGGCCCGACGTATCCCGTGAAATATAGACATAAATCTGCTGCCCTTTTTCGGGCGGCGTGTCGTCCTTCCACTGCGTCGTGTCTTCAGGAAAGACGACGCGGACGTAATCCGTCCCAAAAGCGGAAACTTCCAGCCGCGGGACGCAGCGCCACTGATAGGGAATGCCATCGACGGCGATGTTATGCCAGCGCCAGCCCATATAGGCGACGACGGCAAACTGGACGAGGACGACAAAGATGAAAAAGATCCAGCGATACCGTCCATCCAGCGAAAAGGAAAGACGGAACCCCTGCAAAGGCGGTGAAAATTTCATTTCGTATCGCCTCCTTGATGAGACCACGGCGAGTGGGTAAAGTATTTTTTACGTTTCGGTGCCGGCTTCATCGAGCTCCACGGCGACTCGGTCACCCGCGGCTTTTCTTCCGGGACCGGTTCCTGGGGAACGGCCATCTGCTGCGGCACGGCTTCGGTCTTTTCGTGGACTGTCGGCGTGACCGGTACTGCCGGCGTCTCCGGTGTTTCATCCGTTACAGAATCAGCCGGTGCCGTAAAGGTGAAGGCTGGCGGCGCTTCTTCCGGTTCTGCCGGGACAGGCGGCGCTTTCGGCAGGTCATCAGCCGTCTTTTCCCCTGCCGGTTCGGCCGGCAGTCCCAATTCGGACGGCGACGGGATACGGACTTCTTTCATCCACTCGGCCAGGGTATCGGCATCGCTGGCTGCATCCTGGGTCTGCCAGGACGGCGTCTCTGTAGGTGGAAGTTCGGCCTGGACTTCTTCGCCTTCACGGCGGACGCGCGTCGACGAATGGCGAAGGCCGGCCCGCCGGGCAGCGCGCAAGGCGGCAGCGGCTTTATCTTTCCGGGTCCGTTTGAACTGGAAGATGATCAGGGCCAGGACGATGATGGCCAAAAGTGGTGCCAGCGGTGAGAACTGGGTCCCAAAAATAAAGGCCAGCACCAGGCTGATGAAGAGGACGACGCCGAACTTCATATGGAGACTGTGTCCCGGCTTGAAGCCCTGGGACGTTTCAAAGAAGCCTAAGACGACCATATATAACGATGAAAGGACCAGGGGAATCGACGAATAGAGCCCGGCCCGGACGAGGATCGTTTCAAAGGCCAGGATGAAGGGGACGGCCAGGTAGAAGACGGGGCCCCACAAGCGTTTCTTCACGGTTTGTGCCATAAGGGCGATCATGACGGCAAAGAGGACGATGGTCACCAAAGCTGTCACCCAATGAAACGCATGGACCCTGGCAATGCCATCCCAAGCCGCAGGCAGGCAGGAAATAAGCAGCGAGCCGGCAGCGGCAAAACGGCCGAACCAGCGGAAGGGCACGCCCCAGGACTGGTGGATGTCGATGGAATAGCCGACGAGCATGATGGTGACGGCCAGGCTCCCCAGCATGAGGAAGGGAATGTAATCCGTCGACCTGGCAGCCAGGCCAAAGGCAGCGAAGACGGTAATCGTCATGACCCAGGAAAAAATGGACAGACGCCGTTCATCGCGCATGGTGATGAGGGTATTGTAAAAGGGAACGGCCAGGAGGAGGAAAATCCACAACAACGCCGTCCCGCCCAATGTATTCATGGGGCCGCCGGCAGCCGTCCAGTACAGGAGGGCCAGGTCATAGACGACGAGGGCCGCTACGGAACGCAGCAGGTAGACGACGGGCAGGCAGAGGATGGCACAGACGGCGACATAGGCCGTCACATCCCAGCCGATATAGAAAGACTGTTCCGCCATAGCCAGGACGGCAAAGACGCCCAGACAATGGACCAAGGCCACGCCTTCGGCGGCGAGGCTCCCCTGCCGTTCCTGGAACATGGCGACGCCGACCCCGATCTGGGTGAGCAGGAGCAGGCTACAGGCCAGGCCCATGCGGACCGTAAGCGATACGTAGTACCAGAACTGGGAAAGGCCCCAGATCAAGGCGATACCGGCAGCAGCCAAGCCGATAACGGCCAGCAGGGCATATAAAGGCAGGGTCGTCAAAAGAGGATTCCTTTGTTCGTCCCTGCCATAAGATTTTCGTATTTTTTGCTGGGATTCTTCACTGATCCATCCCTTAGAAACCCAGTCAGCGACCTTGCGGTCGAGCCATTCGTTGGTATTTCGTTTCATACTTGCCTCCCAGGCACTTATCCCGGAACGAGGCACTCCGGGACCCTATACTCATGAATAGGTATTGTGTAATCAGGCAAAAAAAGGCATACCTGTGTACCCAGTATACCACAAAAAGAACGATTCCCCTATGGCGTAACGTAAAATTTTCAAAAAAAGGCGCTGTCCTATGGAGACAGCGCCTTTTTTCTGTAGGGGCGCCACGTGGGGCGCCCGTTCGGGACATGTAAAATTTCCCAATCAGTTTGCTAGATGAATCATCCAAATTCCTAACGGGTCGCCCACGTGACGACCCCTACAAACTCCATACTACTTTTTAGGGGCTAGGGGTTAGTAACACAGATTGTCTTTCCGCGAACCACGAACCACGAACTACGAACCACTAATCACTATTTAACGATCAATACAGGGCAGACGGAATGGGTGACGACGTAGCTGCTGACGGAACCCATGAACAAGCCTTTCAACGGCCCGAGGCCGCGGCTGCCCATGACGATGAGGTCGGCGTTATATTTCTTGGCGACCGATAAGACGGCCGGTCCCGGAGACCCGACTTCAAAGACACTCTTGACTTCGATGTTCTGCGGAATGGATTTGGCGAATTCGTCGAGGATGCCTTTCCCTTCTTCTTCCATATCCAGGGCGACTTGTTCCGTGACGTAGCCGCTGGCATTAGGGATCTGGTCAAAATTAGAGATAACCGATACGATATTGGCGACATAGACCAGGGTAATCGTAGCCCCTAAAGACGAAGCGATGACGACGGCATGTTCCAGCGCACGTTTCGAGTTAACCGAACCATCCGTCGGCACGATGATGTTATTATATTTTTTCATATGAATCCCTCCTTATTAAGGCCTGTTCTTATCCTTAACTTATATATTCGCCATGACTTTTACAG
This sequence comes from Megasphaera jansseni, assembly GCF_047974155.1. NCBI lineage: Bacteria > Bacillati > Bacillota > Negativicutes > Veillonellales > Veillonellaceae > Megasphaera > Megasphaera jansseni. The sequence continues at coordinate 58,714 of NZ_JBHYRR010000010.1, forward strand.
ATTCCTGCTTAGCTGACAAAAAAATTTCAGAAATTATCAGCCTTTTATTTTTTAGAGAAACCTCGGTCCTATGCTTAAATGACGATGCGAAATCCGAAAAATGAGTATAAACTTTCTTGTCCATATGCTATAATACTGAATATGATTGTAAAAATTTTTAAGTTTATCTACAATCAGATAACAAGAAAGGTGGTTTTTATGACACATGAACTCGTAAGTGCGACCTTGCCCGTATGGAGTATCATCCCCTTCGCCGGGATGCTCTTGTCCATCGCCATCGTCCCCCTCGTCCGTCCGGAATGGTGGGAAAAACACATGCTCGGCGCTGCTTTCGCCTGGTCTCTTTTATTCCTCATCCCCTTTGCTGCCGCCTATGGCGTCGGTGAGTCGTGGTTCCGCCTGCTCGAATCGGTGCTCCTCGACTATATCCCTTTCATTGTCCTCCTCTTCGGTCTCTTTGTCGTCGCCGGCGGTATCGCCGTCCGCGGTACCTTAGCCGGGACAACGAAGATCAACTGTCTTCTGCTCTTCATCGGCACTTTCCTGGCCAGCTGGATCGGTACGACCGGCGCAGCTATGCTGCTCATCCGTCCTATCATCCGTGCCAATTCCTGGCGCAAGAATAAAGTACACCTCATGGTGTTCTTCATCTTCCTCGTCGCCAACATGGGCGGCTGTCTGACCCCGCTCGGCGACCCTCCCCTGTTCATGGGCTTCCAGCGCGGCGTTCCCTTCACCTGGACTTTCCATCTCCTGCCCATCCTGATTTTCAATCTGGTCCTCATGTTCGCCTTATTCGCCTTCCTTGACAAGCATTTCTATAATAAGGAAATAAAAGAAGGCCGCACGCCGCTCGACTTGATTGATGAAAACGATAAGCAGCCTCTCCGCCTGGAAGGGGCCCACAACCTCATCTTCATCGCCATGATCATCGTCGGCGTCCTGGCCAACGGCCTCCTGCCGGACCTCTTCCCGGCCTTTGCCAATGGCGCTGGCCTGCATATCTACGATGAAATCGTCTTCCCCTATGCAACCCTTGCAGAAATCGTCATCATCCTCGTCGCCGCTTTCCTCTCCATCAAGACGACGAAGACGTCGACGCGGGAACTCAACGAATTCACGTATGCTCCTATCCTGGAAGTCGCGAAACTGTTCATCGGCATCTTCATCACCATGATTCCGGCCCTGATCCTGCTCAAAGCCCATGGCGCTGAACTGGGTCTGACCCATCCGTGGCAGATGTTCTGGGCAGCCGGTGCCCTGTCGTCCTTCCTGGACAACACGCCGACATACCTGGTCTTCCTTCAGACAGCCGGCGCCCTCGGTGCTACCCAGGGAATCACGACCTCTGTCGGGACCGTATCCCAGCTCATGCTGGAAGCCATCTCGGCCGGTGCCGTCTTCATGGGCGCCAACACGTACATCGGCAATGCACCGAACTTCATGGTCAAATCCATTGCCGAAGAAAACAAGATCAAGATGCCGAGCTTCTTCGGTTACATGGGCTGGTCCGTCGCCATCCTCATCCCGTTGTTCGTCATCGACATGGTCGTCTTCTTCTTGTAAGTTGTGAGCAGCCGTTAGTGGCTCGTGGTTAGTGGTTAGTGGCTCGTGGCTCGTGGTTAGTGGCTCGTGGCTCGTGGCTCGTGGCCCGTGGCTCGTGGCTCGTGGCCCGTGGCTAGTAGCTAGTGGCTCGTGGCTAGCGGTCCCATGGACCGCATTTGTAGGGGCCGTCCCAGCGGGCGGCCCGTTTCTTTGTTAGAACGCCAAAAAGGGGCTGTCGCACATGCGACAGCCCCTTTTAAGTGGTTAGGGGATGACTTCAAATTTAAAGCTTTTCACTACAAACTCCATACGACAAACTATAAAAAGCGGGGCCGTGCATAGCAGAAACCATCTGTAACAGCACCTTCTAACCACGAACTACGAACTACGAGCAACAAAAAAGCTGTCGCAAATGCGACAGCTTTTTTAATTGGTGATCCATCCGAGATTCGAACTCGGGACACCCTGATTAAAAGTCAGGTGCTCTACCAGCTGAGCTAATGAATCATGGCTGGCAGGGGTAGCTGGATTCGAACCAGCGCATAGCGGAGTCAAAGTCCGGTGCCTTACCACTTGGCTATACCCCTATGGGGCGAGTATAGGGATTCGAACCCTAGCGTAACGGAGCCACAATCCGCCGTGTTAACCACTTCACCATACCCGCCATATTGGATTATCTGCGTCGGCCGCGCTGTGTTAGCGCCGTCAACGTAGATAATCTTACCATGAGTCGCTCACAAAGTCAAGCACTTTTTCAAACTTTTTTATCTTTCTTTTTCACCGTATAATAAATCTTTGACAAAGTTCGGCAGGACGAAGGCGCTCTGCTGGATGCCTTCGTTATAGTACCGCGTCGGGAAGGTCCGTTTACGGTTCGGCTGCCACGTGAGGGGGTCGTATTTCTTCGAGCCCATGGTGAAACAGTGCATGCCCGACGGATAGAGGGGGATGAAGGCCGTGTACAGGCGGGTGATGGGGAAGATGTCCGACACGCAGTCGAAGATGTCCTTGACCAGCTTGCGGTGCATGAACGGCGATTCCGTCTGCTGTACGAAGAGGCCGTCGTCTTTGAGGGCCTTGAAGGTATCTTTGTAGAAATCATACGAGAACAGGCCTTCGCCGGGACCGACCGGGTCTGAGCAGTCTACGATGATGACATCGTAGTAATTTTCCGCTTCCCGCATGAAAGCGATGCCGTCGCCGACTTTGACGGTCAGTTTCGGGTCGCCTTCAATCATAGCCTTGGCGATTTCCGGGAAATATTTCTTGGACAATTCGATGACCTGGCCATCGATGTCGACCATGGTAACCGATTCGACTTCAGGATGACGGACGGCTTCCCTTGCGGCGCCACCATCACCGCCACCGATGATGAGGACTTTCTTAGGATTGGGATGGAGGAACATGGGGATGTGGACGATGCTCTCATGGTACATGAATTCATCCTTGATAGACGTCTGGAAAACGCCGTCCAGGACGAGCATACGGCCGAATTCCTTAGAGTCGGCGACGATGATATCCTGGAACTGCGAATGGCCGCGATAGAGGATATCCGACACTTCCGTCGTCAAATCCAGGTATGGGGACTGATGTTCGCTTACGAATTTTCTCATGACAAGGCTCCTTTATCATAAAAAGTATAGATTTCATTAAGACATTGGCACTTTTATTTTACCATATTTACAGCCATTTGTCGTAACCCATTTTGCAGCACAAAAAAAAATCCTCTGCCCCACCCCTTACAGAATAAGAGGAATATGGTACAATATAAAGTAGACTCTTTATATAGTCTTTATCATATAGAAATTTATAAGAAAGAATCGGTTGGTAAACCGATAGGGTGACAAAACATGAAAAATCTCTTACATATCGGCATTGACATCGGTTCGACGACGGTAAAAATCGCCGTCCTCAACCATGCCAAACAGTGCCTTCACGCATGCTATGTCCGCCACTATACGGATATACGCCAAAAAGTCTGGGATTTACTGCAAAACGCCTATGAAATCTTTGGCGACCGTCAAATCACCATGGCCATTACCGGCTCTGGCGGCATCGCCCTGGCAGACTACCTGCATATCCCCTTTTTGCAGGAAGTCATTGCCGGTACCAAAGCCGTCCGCGCGTACTATCCCCAGTCGGACGTCATCATCGAACTCGGCGGTGAAGATGCCAAGATCACCTACCTGACCGGCGGCAACGAACACCGCATGAACGGCAACTGCGCCGGCGGGACCGGGGCCTTCATCGACCAGATGGCGACCCTCCTCGATACCGATGCCGGCGGCCTCAATGAAATGGCCAAGAAAGCTGATACGATTTATCCTATCGCCGCCCGCTGCGGCGTCTTCGCCAAGACCGATATCCAGGCCTTGCTCAACGAAGGAGCCAGCAAGGAAAATGTCGCGGCGTCGGTCTTCCAGTCCATCGTCTTCCAGACCATCACCGGCTTGGCCTGCGGCCGCCCCATCAAGGGTACGGTCTGCTTCCTCGGCGGTCCGCTGACCTACTTGTCCCAGCTGCGGGAACAGTTCGCCAAGACCCTCCACCTGACGCCGGAACAGGTCATCGCTCCGGAAAACGCCCAGGTCTACGTAGCCATCGGTGCCGCTCTGGGCAGTATGGACACAAAACCCGTGTCCTTCATGAACCTCATGGGCCAGCTGAAGAACGTCGACGAATCGACACTGGCCAAATCGGACCGCGTCGAACCGCTGTTCAACAATCAGGCTGAGCTCGACGAATTCCGGGCCCGCCACAGCCAGCACACAGTTCCGCAAGCGGACATAGCTGCCTACAGCGGCCCATGCTACCTGGGCATCGACGCTGGCTCGACGACAATCAAAGCCGTCGTCCTCAGCGAAGACATGAAGATTCTCTATTCGCACTATCAGAATAACGAAGGCAGCCCGCTGGCAGCCGCCAAGAAAATCGTCGCTGAAGTCTACCGCCGTCTGCCGGAAAAGGCCTTCATCGCCAAGGCTGGCATCACGGGTTATGGCGAATCGCTGCTCAAAGAAGCGCTGCACCTCGATTTGGGTGAAGTCGAAACCATTGCCCACTATCAGGCAGCATCCCACTTCTGCCCGGACGTCGACTTTCTCCTCGACATCGGCGGCCAGGACATGAAGTGCAGCCGCATCAAAGACGGCCATATCGAAGATATCCTGCTCAACGAAGCCTGCTCGTCGGGCTGCGGTTCTTTCCTGGATACCTTCGCCAAATCCCTGAAGATGTCCATCCAGGACTTCTCCCAGGCCGCCCTCTTGGCCAAGAGCCCTATCGACCTGGGCTCGCGCTGCACGGTCTTCATGAATTCCAAAGTCAAGCAGGCCCAGAAAGAAGGAGCCACATTGGCCGACATTTCCGCCGGTCTTTCCTATTCCGTCATCAAGAATGCCCTTTATAAAGTCATCAAAGTCAAAGACCCGGCCAAATTAGGCAAGCACATCGTCGTCCAGGGCGGTACTTTTTACAACGACGCCGTCCTGCGGGCTTTTGAAAAGCTCCTGGGCCGCCACGTCATCCGCCCGGCTATTTCCGGCCTCATGGGGGCCTTTGGCATGGGCCTCATCTGCCGCACGGCCTACCACGAAGACCACGCCAAATCGACCATCGTCAGCCCGAAAGCCCTGGAAGAATTGCAGGTCACGACGTCCATCCGCCACTGCGGCTTGTGCACCAACAACTGCCTGCTGACGGTCAACACCTTTAACGACGGCCGTTCCTTCATCACGGGCAACCGCTGCGAACGCGGTGCCGCCGGTTCGACAGCAGTCCGCAAGAAGCCCTTGCCCAATATGTACAAAGTCAAATATAACCTGCTTTTTGGCTATAAACCGGTAAAAGATGCGCCGCGCGGCACGGTCGGGATTCCGCGGGTCCTCAACATGTATGAAGATTATCCTTTCTGGTTCACGTTCTTCACCAAGCTCGGCTATACCGTCGTCCTCTCGGACCCGTCGTCGAAGGCCCTCTTTGAAAAGGCCATGGACACGGTCCCGTCGGACTCGGCCTGCTACCCGGCTAAACTGGTCCACGGCCACATCGAGAACCTCCTGGAAAAAGGCGTCGACCGCATCTTCTATCCGTGCATCCAGAATGGCCCCAGCGAAGGCAGCAAGGACAATACCTTCAACTGCCCCATGGTCATGAGCTATCCCGAAGTCATCCGCAACAACATGGGCGAACGCCTGGCCGAAACCAACACGCCTTACCTCTGCCCCTTCCTGCCCCTCCACGACAAGAAGCGCATCGGCAAGCGCCTGGCCGAAGAACTGAAAGCCTGGAACCTGCCGGCTCACGAAGTCAAGGCCGCTGCAGCTGCCGCTTGGGACGAAGAAGAAGCGTACAAACAGAAGATATACGACATTACCAAAAAAATCCTGGATAACCTGGAAAAGACGGGCCAGCGGGCTATCGTCCTCTGCGGCCGCCCGTACCACGTCGACCCGGAAATCAACCACGGCATACCGGAACTCATCAACAGCCTGGGCCTGGCCGTCCTCACTGAAGACGGCGTCGCTCCCCTGGGTCAGTTCTCCGGCCATCTGCGCGTCGTCGACCAGTGGTCTTATCATTCGCGCCTCTACCGGGCTGCCCAGTACATCACGCAGCATCCGAACCTGGAACTGGTCGAACTCAATTCCTTCGGCTGCGGCCTCGATGCCATCGTCGCCGACCAGGTACAGGACATCCTGGCCCACGGCCATAAAATCCACACGCTGCTCAAGATCGACGAAGGCTCTAACCTGGGCGCCATCCGCATCCGCCTGCGTTCGCTGCTCTTCGTCATGAACCACCGTCCCAAAGAAGATCACGTCGTCGAACCTTATTCCTACGAAAAGACGATTTTCACCAAGGAAGACGCCAAACAGAACGTCATCCTGGCTCCGTCGATGACACCGATCCACTTCCCCTTGTTCAGTGCCGCCTTTGAACACGAAGGCTACCGCGTCGAGCTCCTGCCCCACCAGGGACAGAAGGCCATCGATACGGGCCTGGCCTATATCCACAACGATGCCTGCTATCCGGCCATCATGAGCCTGGGCCAGATCATTACGGCCCTCAAATCGGGCAAATATGACCTGGACCACACGACGGTCATGATTTCCCAGACTGGCGGCTGCTGCCGGGCGACGAACTACATCGGCATGATTCGCAAAGCCCTGAACGATGCCAACATGTCGCAAGTCGCCATCTTGTCGCTGAACCTCAAAGGCATGAACAAACAGCCCGGGTTCCAGCCCGGCATCGGCTTCTGGCACCGCCTGGTCATGGGCATGATCTATGGCGACGCCCTGCAGCAGGTCCTCTACCGCACACGGCCTTATGAAAAGGTCAAGGGTACGGCCGAAGCCCTCTTCCACAAGTGGCAGAAGAAATGTGCCGAACAGTTGAAGAAAGCCGATTTCAAATCGTTCAAGAGAAATATCCGCGACCTCATCGATGAATTCGACCATATCGACATGAGCGAAACCATGAAGCCGCGTATCGGCCTGGTCGGTGAAATCTACGTCAAGTTCCACCCCATCGCCAATAACCATATCGTCCGCATGATTGAAGAAGAAGGCGGCGAAATCATTGTCTCCGGCCTGGCAGATTTCTTCCTCTACGGCCAGCTGGACAACCAGTTCCGCCATAAATACCTGTCGGGCAGCTGGAAGGATTCCTTCCTCAGTAAGACTGCCGTCCGCCTCTTGGAATGGTACCGCAAACCCTACGAACAGGCCGTTGCCAAGAGCCGCCATTTCGACCCCATCACTTCGATTTACGACATCGCTGACGAAGCGAAGAAATACTTGTCCCTGGGCCATGAAGCCGGTGAAGGCTGGTTCCTCACGGGGGATATGATCGACCTCATCCACCGCGGAGCCAAGAACATCGTCTGCCTCCAGCCCTGGGCCTGCCTGCCGAATCACGTTACGGGCAAAGGCATGATCAAGACTTTAAAAGCTGCCTTCCCGGAAACGAATATCGTCGCTATCGACTATGACCCCAGCGCCAGCTCGGTCAACCAGACCAACCGCCTGAAGCTGATGCTGACGACGACCTTTGAAGGCATCCGTGAACCGGTACAGGAAGATACAAAACCGGTCATGCCCTTTATGAGCGGCGTCCGCATCAACAGTTCGCTGGAAAAATAGTCTCTATACAAAGGGGGTATGTATCATGAAAAACATCTTGGTTCCTATTGATGGTTCCAAACCGTCGCGCAACGCCTTGCAGCATGCCATCGACATTGCCAACGTCTACAACGCTGAATTGACCATCGTCAATATCACCAATGCCGATGCCGTCCTGGACTCGTTCGACGTCTTTGAAGACATGACCGACGAAAAGGTCAAGGACCTGACCAAACTGGCTAAGGACAAGAGCGGCTACGTCCTGGAAAAAGCCATGGAATCCGTTCCGGAAAATCTGACCGTCCACACGGTCCAGCTGGTCAGCACGCCGGAAATCGGCATCCTTAGCGAAGCCGATAAATGCGACGCCGACCTCATCGTCATGGGACGCCGTGGCAGTCATTCCCTGTCGGAACAGCTCCTGGGCAGTGCCAGCACGTACGTCCTGGCCCATGCCAAATGCCCGGTCCTCCTGGCACATAACGAAAAAGAAGGGCCGTACCGGCGCATCCTCGTCCCGGCTGACGGCTCGGAAGAATCGCTGAAAGCCGTCCGCTATGCCGTAGAATTCGCCAAAGCCGACGGCGCATCGGTCACGGTCTTCCACGTCGCCAACATGCGCGACCTCATCGCCGAAGAAACGGCGCTGGACCAGAAGAAACGCGGCCTCGAAGACCTGACAGACCGCCTGCGCCAGAGCGCCGACCGCGTCTTCGCCCTGTGCAAGGCCGCCATTGCCGACCATAAAGGCGGCGTCGACGTCCACTTCGTCGCCAACATCGGCCGTCCGGGCCCGACAATCCTCAAAAAAGCTGAAAAAGACGGCTCGGACCTGGTCATCATGGGCAGCCGCGGCCGCAGCGGCCTGACTTCCATCCTCCTGGGCAGCGTCAGCCGTTACATCACGACCCATTCGGGCCTGCCCGTCATGATTGTGAAGTGAGGAGCTCGTGGCTTCGGCCTTCGGCCTAGTGGTTCGTGGTTCGTAAGCCGCAGGTCGCAGATCACATAGCCGAAGCGGTCCCCTGGACCGTATGTAGGGGCCGTCCTGCTAAGGCGGCCCGCCCTGAATGATGGGGATAACGCAGACCGCAGTTCTCCGACTACACCCGAATACATAAAAAGGGGCTATCGCATTAAGCAAAAACACTTAATACGATAGCCCCTTTTTCATTGAAATTTCTGAGAAAAAGCAACCTCTCAGTCAGCGTTGCTGACAGCTCCCCTATAAAGGGAGCCAGAGCAAGCCGTACAGGACGGCTCCTGCATTGCGGAGTACGTAATGCGGAGTGCGACCTGCGACCTGCTGCCTGCGACCTGCGGGCGCCCTTACACGAACCACGAATCACTAGCCACGAGCCACTATTTTTTTCTCATAGCCTTATAGAGTTTTTCGGCGGTCATGGGCAGGTCGCGCAGCCAGATGCCGGTGGCATTATAGATGGCGTGGGCGATGGCCGGTGCCGGCGAGTCGATGACGAGTTCGCCGATGGATTTGGCGCCGAATGGCCCGTTCGGTTCATAGCTCGGTTCAAATTCGACGTTGATCTGGCCCAAGTCCATGCGCGTCGGCATGCGGTACTGCATAAAGGAGTTGTTCTGAATACGGCCCGACGGCGTAAACTGGATGTTTTCGGTCAGGGCCATGCCGATGGCCTGGACGATGCCCCCTTCGGTCTGGACTTTTGCCAAAGCCGGGTTGATGACCGTACCGCAGTCGACGACGGCGTCATACTGTACCAGGGAGATATGGCCCGTTTCCGGGTCGACGTCGACCGTTGCTGCGCCAGCCATGTACGGCGGCGGGCTCGTCGGCGAATAGCACGATTCGGTCGCTTCCAGGGCAATATCATTCATGAACATGGCGTCGTTGCCCAAGTCCTTGAGGCTGATTTTCTTCCCTGTCGCTAAATCGGTAATCGCCTGGCCGTCGAATTCCAAATCATCGATGCTGGCCGAGCCGAGCTTGACAGCTGCCCGTTCTTTCATGCGCTGTATCAGGCTCTGGCAGGTCTTGACGACGGCATTGCCCGTGAGGTACGTCGTCGACGACGCATAGGAGCCGCTGTCATACGGCGACGTATCCGTATCGACACCATAGGTGACGATGTTGTCGACAGGGCACATGAGACATTCGGCGGCAATCTGGGCCAGGATGGTATCGCAGCCCGTCCCCATATCAGTAGCACCGATATTGAGCGAATAGAAGCCGTCGTCGTTGACCTTGATGGTGACAGAAGCGACGTCGACGTTGGAAATGCTCGACCCCTGCATGGCCGTCGCGATGCCGATAGCCCGGATATGGCCGTTGGGCAGGACCTGGCGCGGGCAGTCGTCCTTCCAGCCTGCCATCTGGACGACCCTTTCCAGACACTTATCCAAGGTGCAGCTCAATGCCGTTTCATTGAAATAGGCCGGCAGGACCTGTCCCTGGCGAACCATGTTCTTCAGGCGCAGGGCGACAGGACTCATGTGCAGGGCTGCAGCCAGTTCATTGACAGCCGTTTCCAGGGCGAACAGACCTTGCGTCGCACCGTAACCGCGATAAGCGCCGGCTGCAATGGTATTGGTATAGACGCAGGTATAGCTGAAACGAAAGGCTTCGGCTGCATTGTATAGCGGAATCGACTTATGGCCTGACAAAGTAACCGTCGTCGGCGTATGTTCGCCATAAGCGCCGGCATTCCACAAGGAATCGAGGAAGATGCCGCGGATATGGCCATCCTTGCTGGCGCCGAGAACGACGCGAATCTGCGATTCATGACGCGGCGTCGAGACGGTCATCGATTCTTCCCGGCTGTAGACCATGTACGCCGGCTTGCCCGTCAGCCAGGCAATATAGGCCGGATAGACTTCCATGACGACAGTCTGCTTGGAGCCAAAACCGCCGCCGATACGCGGCTTGATGACGCGGATCTTCGATTTCGGGATTTCCAGGGCGTTGGCGACGACGCGGCGGACATGGAACGGGACCTGCGTCGAGCTGACGATGGTCAGGCGCCCGAAGGCGTCCTTATAGGCATAGGCCCGGAATGTTTCCATGGCCCCCTGCTGATTCTGGCGCGTATGATAGGTCCTGTCGATGACGACATCCGACGAAGCCAGGACGGCATCGACGTCGCCGTGTTCGTCGCAGGCCTGGGCGACGAGATTGCGCTTGTTGTCGCCGCCGACATCGACGAGGGGCTTCCAGTTGTCTTCAGGATGGACGACGATATCATTGTCCAGGGCCTTGGTAAAATCGAGGAGCGGTTCCTGGACTTCGTATTCGACACGGATAACGCGCAAGGCCTTGTCGACGGCGTCTTCGCTGGTACCGGCAACGAGGGCTACCGGGTCACCGACGAAGCGGATCTGCTTATCCAGGATGAGGCGGTCGTACGGGCTCAGTTCCGGATAGGTCTGGCCGGCAATGGTGAAGCGCGACTGCGGCACGTCGTCAGCCGTGACGATGCAGACGATGCCCGGCACCTTTTCGGCAGCACTCTTATTCACCGTTTTGACAATGGCTCTGGCATGGGGACTGCGCAGGGCCTTGACGATGAGACAGTCCTTGGGCCGCAGATCATCCGTATAGACCGGCTGGCCCGTGACCAGGGCCTGGGAATCCTTCTTGGCGACGACGTGATTGATAGCTTTGTATTCCATTATGCCCGGACCTCCTTCCCTTTGGCTTTGAAATAGGCCTTGATAGCCCGCATATGGCTCACATAGCCCGTACAGCGGCAGAGATTACCCGACAGGAATTCCTTGATTTCATCTTCCGTGGGCGCATCCAGCTTGCGGACCATGGCCAGGACGTTCATGACGAAACCGGGATTGCAGAAACCGCACTGGTCAGCGCCTTCACGGCCCATATAGATGGCGAATTCCTTGGCTTCGTCCTGCAAGCCTTCGAGGGTCGTCACATGACGGCCGTCGATGCGGACAGCCAGCAGAGCACACGACAACATGGGCACGTCGTCGACCCAGACCGTACAGAGGCCGCAGTTCGTCGTTTCACAGCCGCATTTGACACTGTAACAGCCCTGACTGCGGAGAAAATCATAAAGCATCAGGCCCGGTGCGACGTCAGCCGTCGCTTTCCTGCCATTCAGCCAATAGGTAATGGTCATCACTGGTCACCTCCCAGAACTTTTGCCAATAAGCGCCGACAGAATACGACAGCAATATCCTGACGGTAACCGGCGGAACCGCGCATATTGCTTTCATAAGTCATGGAATGGGCTATCTGTTTCGCAGCCTCTTCCAGTCCCTGGCGGCGCACATTACGGATGGGCAGGCAGACGACCTGGGCCCGGGCCGGTCGGGCACCGATGGCACAGCGCACGTTTTCTCCATCAGCCGATACGGCTACAGCAATGACAGGAAAGTCCGTTTCATTGAGGCGCAGCGAATCATACGCCGTCTGACAGGCCTTTTTCGGGACGATGATGTGCGTCACGATATCCTTTCCCGGGCCGGTCTGGCCGAAATCAGCCAGGCTGACGACGCCGCCCTTGTACAATTCGACCTGGGCATCCAGGGCCAGGAACAGCGTCCAGATGTCGGAAAAGCCGAAGCGGCCGCTGATACTGCCGCCGAGAGTCGCCATATTGCGGAACTGAGTCCCGACGATATGACGGACCGCTTCCTTCATGGCGCCCTGCGTGAACGCAGCCAGCCCGTCATGGCCTTCGAGCTGCCCTAAGGTAACCATAGCACCGATGCGGAAAGAGTCCTCCCCTTCTTCAATCTGGTCCAGCCCCAGCGCCGACAAGTCGATAGCCTGGGCAATGCGCCGCTGCGGCGACAAGCGGAGCCAGCAGCAGCCGCCGAGGACGACAGCGGACCGTTTCTGGTTGAGCTCCCACGCTTCTTCCAGCGATGCCGCTTTCGTATATTGCGCAATATTCATAAGAAACCCTCCTTTGCAGGGAGAAAAAGAAAATTTTATGCATATTTTATCAAGTTTATTATACCAGCAAAAAAGGGCATGCCGCAAGTGGCTTGTGGCTAACGGCTGACTTGCATTTTATGATAGCGCCGTTTTTCTTCATACATATGATGATCCGCTATTTTCATAACCGGCGCGATACCGTCCTTTACGTCGGGCACCCAGTGATTTCCCAGGGAAATATTCAGATCCTGAAGATAGAGATGTTTCCGTATCTGCCGACAGGCTTGCTGGAAATCAAGCTCTTCAATGTGCTTCCAAATGACGACGAACTCATCGCCGCCGATGCGGAAGACCTCGCCGCCATGACGGTATTTAAACAAAACCGAAGCCGTATGGCAGATGAGCCGGTCCCCACTGGCATGGCCTTGTTCATCGTTTATCTGCTTGAGGTTATTGATGTCGGCAAAGAGGACGCCCATACTGCCCTGACAGGCCAAATGTTGTTGGTACGCGTTAAAGGCGTTGCGGTTGAAGACCCCGGTCATCTGGTCGATGAAACTATGATGACGCAGCTGATAAATATAGCCGCGGTTTTTGAGCATCATCAAAAGGAAACTGCTACCCAGGCGCAAGAGTTCTCCGGCTTGTTCCAGATTTTCCGGCGGGATATTTTCCAAGCTAATGGCGCCGATCCGGTTGCCAGGCATAGAAATCCCAATCAGCGCCAGGTTATGGATGTGAGCCTCATCCATACTTTGACGCATAGAAGGCACCAAATCCGGACAGACATCCACATCGGGAATGACGACCGGTTCTCCCTTTTGCGCCACCGTCTTCATCCAGGTCCGCAAGATATGGCGTACTTCTTTCTGAATGACCCGCTGATTGTCATATTTCATCCCCTGATCGGTCCAACAATAGAAATGAAGCGGCATATCATCAAAGAGAAACGCACTTTTAGCCCCCAGGAATCGGCCGATGCTGTCAATAAAAGAAAATAACACATCATCGGGATCCTCTTTAGCCATAGCCTTGCACACCGCCGTCTGCAACATGGTTATGATTGTAGTTATCATCATTTGCTGATTATATTCCATGAAATCCCCTTCTATGTGGCACAAAAAAACGGCCCCGTACATTAAACTGCCGGCAGCCGTTCTACACTATGTAACTATCACACACAAAAAAAGAGATTGCAACTGGCTGCCAGGATAGGCCCTATAGCTTTGCGTCGCCGGGTTTCCCCGGGTTTGCCGAATTTAATGTTTACTTTTTACATCAAGTATTATATACCTGGCAGGAAATTATGTCAACAAACAAGGTACAATGTTGCAACTATTTTATGGCATTAATCCGACATAGTATGGCTTAATACGGTCATTTCCGCCAAGACGCCACAAGGAAATGCCATCGACACCGTGTTCCAAGGCCTGCTGCTTCCATGCCTTGAGGGTCTCGCTGTCGGCATACCAGCCAGTAACAGCCGTTCCATCAGCACGGCGCCCTTCAAAGTGCAAAGCCTGGCTGGCTTCGTCACGCTGGACATCGGCATGGAGGGACTTGGCCAGATTGCGGGCTTCTTCTTCGGTTACCATCCGCGGAGACTGCGCCCCTTCCCAGATACAGCCGCCCGTGGCAAAGGCGATGCTGTGCGGCCGGGGCAGGCGGTCCACCCGTCCCAGGATGGTGTCGATGAAGGCCTTGTCCGCCTTGGGTCCGGCCTCTTTCGTATGCGTCCCGTACAAGTTATAACTCATGATGACGTATTCCGGACCTTCCGGAAAAATGAGCTTATTCGCCGGGACAGACGGTTCAAAGATGATGCGCAGGGGGATCTGCTGTTCATCAGCAGACGCAGCGATTTCCTGGATGAACTTCACGTACCGGAAGGCCACGAGGGGATTCTTCCATACCTGTTCGTAATCGATTTCCAGTCCGTCATAGCCGTACTGCTTCACCGTGTCAAAGAGGTCGTCAATGTGAGCCTGCCGCGTCTCCTTCGTCGCCAGGATATTTTCCAGGACTGCCGTATCCTTGACCTTGGTCTGGCTCTTCAAGTCCTGCGGATTGCCATAGACATCGTTGACGACGGTCAGGTACTTCTTGACCGTCACTTTGTAGCGGGGCAGTTTTTCCTGGGAAAAATCCCTGGCCGGCCCCAGGACGATGACCTTCCCCTGACTATCGAGGGCGCCGCCGAAATAGCTGACCGAATTGAGCTGGCTGCTGACGGCCTTGGCTTCTTTCAGGCCTTTATCATAATCCCAGTAAGCCACCCAGGCGTTACTGTCAAAGGACGGCTGAGGCCGCTGCTTGGCTGCCGACGTAGACGGCACCATGAGCGATACCGTCCCGGCGACGATCAGGATGACACCGGCGGCCATGGCGCCGGAGAGAATCTTCATGATTTTGCGCATATTGGCTTTCCTCATTTCCTAAAAATGTGCCAAAGTCCAATCGAGGACTTTACGCCACCAGATGCTGGCTTTATATTTCCACTTCTGCCAGCCCTGATAATGGACATCATACAAGACAGCCCCTTCACTTTCATTGGCTGCCCATTCGGTAACTTTCAAACCGTCAAAAACGGCATCATAAACATCATCGGCCAGGTTAGTCTGACTATACCCATAACCGGGCCATTGGGCACCGAGAACCAGGCGGCCGGCATCCAAATCACTGACGGTTACGTTAGAGGCCGCCGGCCTGCCATCAATATTAACACTTAGTAAATCATCCCGGAGTTCAATATTCAGCTGGCGGTTGCCCCGCTTATGATAACTCAGGGTAGGCCGATATTCGGGCGAACCTTCAGCGACCGTACGGGCATCTTCATTCTCAACTTCTGCCAAACGCCCTAACTGTTTCTGGATCATATTGACATTAGCACCATAACGGGCCAGTACCTGCCGTTCCGTCGAGGCCACTTCTTTCTTGTCTTCATCTTCAGACAGATAATCCTGCCCATCAAAGAGCTGCAAATCAACTTTCTTCAGTTCTTGATAAGCCCCATCGCGGCACTCACCGATGACCAGATTATTATTGACCAGGCCTACGACGATATACGTCGTCAAATCACGATTAGCCCGCAAGAAAATCTTCTGCGTCCCGAACTGGTTGCCTTTGAGACGCGTTGTCAGACGCAGATTCTGGAAATCATCCTTGCCCTTGAGGCTCATCTGCCCCTTTCCTTTCCCTGTTGTCGTCAGGTAAATAGCTTCATTTTTAAATTCAGCAGCGCCGTCTTCGATATCCCACTGGGCGTACTGCTCCGTATCGCCCTTTTCAAACTGGATATCATCGGCGCCGTCATCATGGATGCGCATGAGCAGGTGGTTGACAGGCCAGTAAGCCCGCGGTTCCATGCGCGTCAAGTCATAAATACTACTCTGGCGATCGTTATGGCTGTCGCCTTCGCGGTTGAAATTCATCTTGAAGAGCTTGCGGATCCATCTTTCATTGACGCGGCTCACGTCTTCATGATTGCCGAAACGGCCCGTATTGGCATGCATGAGCGTGTAAATTTCCGGCACATAACCGATATCTTCCGTGTAGGTATCGCGGAGCATGGTATAATCGTCGCTGATGCGGTCTTTCATGACCTGATACGTTTCAACAGGAAAATCCTTATCATCGCGGATATAATCCATAAGATAGTGATTATAGTCACGCCCCAGGACGCCCGTAAGATGAGAATAGACGACAGGGTTCATGTTGCCCAAGTAATGATGCCAGCGGTCGAAGACGTTGATGTAATACAGGCGATAGCCGTTGGTGCCGAGTTCCCAATAGCCCTGCTTAGTCAAGGCCTTCAATTCATCAGGCCGCAGAAACTTGCTGTCATTGCCGTTCAAGTTGTCGGCATACGTCGAGATGGCTGCATGGTAATTATATTTTTCCAGCAGCTTTTCCGCAAAAACAATCGTATCGCGGCGGCCATCTTCAAAATTGAGGAACAGGGCGTGTTTCGGCAGCGCTTTCCCGTTATGATAATAGTCTTGAATATCTTTTCCCGTAAGGGTGACATAGCCATTCTTATGGAGAGCTGCCAGATGTTCATCGAGCAAATCGACGCCAATGAGGTCATTCGTCCCCGTCCGGTCGACACCAAAGTAAGACAAGGCCACAAAGCCCCGGTCTTTATCGGTTGCAACATCGCCATCATCATACGGCTGATACGTCGAAAAAACGAACAGGGCATCGATAATGATAGCCAAGACAGCCAGTAAAAATAGGCCTTCACAAAGAAAGCGTATACGTTTCTGCTTATCTTTCCGGCGGGTCACGTCTTTATCGGCCAGCATGGTTATCTGCCTCCTTTACTCGTTTTTCCAGTTGATTCAGCTCATTTTGCTGATGACGTATCTTTTCCTGTAAAGCGGCAATCTGAGCCCGAAGGTCCGCATCCGTTTCCGCTTTCGGCTGCGCCGGTGACATTTTCTTTTTAGCAGGATTACCTTCAGGTTTCGGTACAAAGGCAGAAACAGCCACATTAGGAGATGGAGCCGATATCGATTCTTTAACCGCGGTAGCATGGGATGGCACCGGTTTTCCCGCTTTCTTAGCTGCTTCAGCTACGTCGGCCGGCGTCATGCGCGTACCCCACGTCGATTTCCAGAAGGTGAACCAGGCAATAGGCATCTGCCACAAGAGGACCATTTCATAATAGAGGCAGAACCAGATGCCATAGAGCCAGGTCGTACTGCGCCGCAGGAAAAGCTGGCAGGCGCTCATGAGACCAGCCATGAGGAACATGCCAAAAATAAAGGTAAAGGGAAAGACGCGATGCATGATGGGGATGTAAATGAGGTTATAGCAGACGATGAAAGGCGCAATGATAGGCACTAAGACGCCCATATAAAACATGACTGACATGAACGGCTCTTTTTTCCACATGAAGGTACTAGCGACCAGCGATTCCCGGAGCCAGCTCCGCTTCCAGCGCATCTGCTGTTTGAGGAAGACATCATAGTCATTGGGTACGATGGTATAACAGATAGCGGTATCCTGATAATCCGTCCGGTGATGGCGCAAGATGAAGTTGGTCATGGCCCGGTCGTCGCCGAACGTCGCCTTATGGCCGAGGAAGCGTTGATTCAGCCAGTCATCAGCATAGCGCAGGACCAGGTCCTTGCGGTAACACGACAACGGTCCGGATAGACAGGTGACGGCATCAAAGAGGCCTTCAGCAGCCTTCATGATGCGGAAGGCAATATAATAACGGACTGACTGCATCTTGGTCAGGGAATTGGTATACGTATTGGCTACGTCCGTCCGCCCCGACACGCCGCCGCAGCGGGCGTCCTTAAAAGGCTGGACGATGTTGCGGATAGCATAGGGATTGAGGAAGCTGTCGGAGTCGACGAACAGGACCAGCTCGTGCTTGGCCTCTTTGGCCCCGGCGACCAGGGCTTCCCGCTTCCCCTGGTTGACAGGCTGGACGATATAATGGATGCGCTCTGCTGTTTCCGGCCCTTCCTTGGTCTGGATTTCCTCGATGGTCTCGCGGATGCGCTCGACAGAATGATCCGTCGAACAGTCGTCGATGACGATGACTTCCAATTTGTCCGGCGGGTAGAATTGGTCCATAGCATTCAAAATCGTCCGCCGTATCCACGTCTCTTC
This sequence comes from Megasphaera jansseni, assembly GCF_047974155.1. Taxonomy (NCBI): domain Bacteria; kingdom Bacillati; phylum Bacillota; class Negativicutes; order Veillonellales; family Veillonellaceae; genus Megasphaera; species Megasphaera jansseni. The sequence goes on from NZ_JBHYRR010000010.1 coordinate 76,888, forward strand.
ATTGAAACAGGGCACGAGGATAGTGACGCCTGGCGTGTAGTTAGCGTCAATCTTAACGGGCCGATAAAAGGCCCCGAAAATATATTTAACCAGCAAGAATGTACTGGCAATGATACTGTATAAATATAAGTACTTGTTGAATTTAAAGTACACGACGCTTTCCGTTCGCATGAGGACGATGCACAGGCAGATGACGAATAGCAAGAAAGAGACAAAGGGCACGGCAAAGCGCGAACTGTGACGGCTGGAATATTCCAACAAATTTTCACTGAACTCAATGCCTAAAAAGACCGGCTGATCTTCCCCGTGTTCTGCCAAAAAAGCCTCTAAATTCTCCGAAGTCGGCCGGACACATTTGGCCGGTGTCTTGACCTTCATCTCTAAGCCTTCGGGCATGGTCCCCGGCGTGATTTCAAAAGAAACGGTCATAGAGCCATGCTTGACGATGTCCCGAGCCGCGTCGGCATCGACGGTCAATCCCATGCCGGTGACAGAGACATCTTTGGCATGTCCTACATAGGTATGACCAAAGCCTTTTGTTCCCGTCGTAATACGCACTTCATAATCGACGAGATAGCGGGCGTTGGCATCTTCACCATTGGCGAATTTCAAATAACTATACTTAGCGACTTCTTCGTCAGGCAGGGCGCGGCGGTTATGACCGCTGCGCTGGCGGCCCGGTACATGCGGCAGGAGCCGCCGGTCGGGCCGTTCCTTCATGAGGACTTCTTCTAATTTTTCTTCTGGTTTATCTTTCTTTTTTCCTTTCCACATCATGACCACCACTTTATCTTCCTGCGTTCATGTCGGAGTTGTTTTTCTGTCTTGGCCTGTGAATAGTCACCATTCAAGTACTGCGATAACTGGCCGACGCGGAACTTCGTCGGATCGCCATCGGCTTTCTTTTCGTTTTCTGTCAGGATGACATCCAAGGCCGTCGCGGTATACTTAGCTTCATTTGTCATATGCATGACAAAGATGGCTCCCTTGCGTACTTTTCCGCGATAATAGAGGCCGTCGCGGATACGCTTGATTTCCGTTTCCAAGTCCGGCGCGGCATAATCTTCCGTTGTTGTATGACCATTGACGATATATTCAAAGCCATTTTCCAATATGACCCTTGTCCCCATATCACTGAAAGACAGCGTTGGCGGCCGCATCATCTTAGTCAATACGGGCGACCCGTCCTGCCATTTTAAATCACCGAGGACACTTTCCAATCGTTCATACGAAGTCTTCACATCGTTATAGTATTCTTCATAACTTTCTGTCGGCACTTCTTTTCCCTTCTCATTTTCCGTGGCCATCGGCTTATGAAGATTGGTATGACTGCCGATATCATGGCCTTCCATGGCAATAGCTCGTAATAAGTTGGGGTTATAAATCATATTGTGGGTCAAAATGAAAAATGTCGCCGGCACATGGTGTTTGCGAAGAACATAGAGCAGCTTATTGACAGAATTATCATACCCCCAGTCATCGAAAGTCAGGAAAATGACTGGCTCATCGGTCTTCACCGTGCCCGTTAAATCAAGTTTTTCAAAATCTTTAGCTATAAATCCGATGACGCGGTCTTCTTTCACGGTATGTTCCCCGATATAGCGTCCCGCCAGCGTATCGACAAGCTGTTCATGCGTCGCTTGGGGAGAAATAAGCGGATGCATCGCTAATTGCGGCAAATAGCGTTCTTTCGGTACCGGATAAGTCCAAAGATGCGCCGTATCTGCCAAGATATCGCCGACAGAGCGTAGGGCATAAGCTGAATCATTGGCCGGGTTGACGCCGCTGACATCATCAAAAGCATTATAGGCGATATTGTCGATTTTCTTGCGCTTAATGTATAAGAAGAGTTCCGCCGATAAATCAGGCTTGGTATACCAGTCCATGCGAAGGTTGATGATACCACCTCTTGTAGCCGATAAAATTCCCTTGGTAAAAATTTCCGGCAGGATTTTTTCAGCCGATGGATAGTCTTTATGACGGCTCTGGACCGCATTGATGCGGGCCCCGATAAGCCGGTTCCCCGTAGCTGCTACGGCTTCCTGAGTTTCTTTGCGTACGACGCCGGAGAACTGCTTGACCAGCTGTGTGTCGACACCATATTTATTCTTTAATAATTCTTTACCCCGGATGATATCGGCGCAGATGTCAGCTACCGATTCCGTCGGTTTCGGATAGATGCAAAGGGCCAGTTCCTGCCCATCCCGAAGGACGTCGCGGACAGCAGCTTCATTCTTGCGCATTTCGCCTTCCGTAACAAAGAAGGTCGCCCGCCCCTGTACTTCCCGCAAGGCATCGAGGACGGCATCGACAGACTCACGGCGGGAAAATCCCGTAAAGGTAAAGGGAATGGCTGCTTCTGTCGTATAGATATCCTTTTCTTCTCGTGCCAATACACCATGATTGCGGACAATCATCTGCTGAATAGTTGCCACATTCACAGTTTTAGGCATTTTGACGGCAGGAGCTGTCGTCGCTTCATTCTGGACTGCCTGTTTCCCTGGTAAAATAGTGGGTTTCAAGGGTTCTGGAACCGATTCTGTTTCAATGGGCAATTCGACTGGACGAATGACGGGTGCCGTCGCATAGGGCCGTATCTTATTTCCATCAGAAGAGGCTGCTACGGAAATGTTAGACAGTGAACTATTTATCTCCGAATTGGATTTCCCCGTCGCCTGTTGTAAGGCTAACCGCTGTTTGGCAATCAGTGCCCGCTGCGCCTGGATTAAGTTATCTTGAGCCACTAATAACTCCCGTTCTGCTTTTCGTACAGCCGCTTCCTCTTGGGATGTATCGACAGTCCCGGCAGCCGATACCAGGCTAGGCAGGAAACAGGCTCCCTGCAGGAACAGGACAGCAGCGACGAATGCCGCCTTATGCCGGTATTTATGGTTCATGTAAGGACGCTCCTTCCCTTATATTCTCTGAAATCGGAACCAACGTTGATACGGGTTTCACCGTATACCCTTGATCAGCTAAAGCATTACATAAAGTCTGAACAGCCTCGACGACAGGTACGCTTTGCCCATCGACAGCCGTATCATCTTTAATCGTCGGCTTTTTGTCAATCGCCGGGACATCGGCCTCTTTCTTTTCATAAAAAATAATAGGGACCGGATGGTCTAAGCGGATAGATACTACCATACCTGGCTGAATCTGCTGCAACAGTTTTTCAACCCCATTAGGCCGAGTAAAATCACTCTCTTTGATGACAATATCGCTTTCAACGGCATAATCCAGGCCGCAGGCCTTGGCCGCCCTCAGCAAAGCCGGTAAATAACGCGTTTCTGGCAGGGCAAAATATGTAGCCGGTTTACCAGCTACTAAAGACAGTACCTTCTGGGTCTTGCAGAACTGTTCAATGAGGCGGTCGGCATCCAGCCGTTCAGCTTTGGTAATGCCGACGAACCCGTAATTGCCGATGAGCTGGTCTTCGTCGATGAGTTTCTGCGTCACCTTTTCTTCATGAGCCGCATTGGCCCCTTCGACAAAAAAGGTCCCATGGAAGCCATGCTGAAGCATCACTTTGAGGATGCCTTCCATGTTCCCCCGGCTCTCCATGCCGTTAAAGGTCAGATAGATGACTTTTTTATCCGTTCCCGGTGTCCCCTTGACGATACGGGCCATATCCGCCGATTTTGCATAGGTTTCCGTGGCTTCGTTGATTTCTTCTGTCGCGTCGTATTCCTCGCTGATTTCTGTGAAATTTTCATAAGAAGCTACCTGTTTAGGATGGAAAATATCCGATAAAGCCAGAAAATAGATAAGTCCCAAAATCAGTAATCCCAAACAGATATACATGACATGTTTTTTGAGATGCATATTACAGGCTCCAATACAAAAATCCTAAAGATTCCAGGGCATGACGGTCATACATCCCTTTGACGTCGACAAGCACCTTCAGGCGATTATCCTTTCGGTAAAGGCCGGTCAATGTCTCCGGTGTAAGCTGGCTGAATTGCCGATGCTGGACGGCAAATACGAGTACATCCATATTCTGTACTTCTTCCAAAGGGATAAGGCGGTCGCGTAAATCGGCCGGTAAGGCAGCCGGATTAATCCAGGGGTCGACAATAGATAAGTCGACTTCATATTTCAATAAATGCTGTGCGATTTGAAAAGCCTTGGAATTACGCGTATCCGGGCAGTTTTCCTTAAACGTCAGGCCTAAGAGACAAACGCGGGAATGATGGACTCGCAAATCAGCCCGGATCATTTCGCGGATCGTCGACGTCGCCACGAATTCAGCCATACTGTCATTGACCAGGCGGCTGGCTGCGGCCAGGTGTGTGACATAGCCGGAACGGCGGGCTTCATAAATGAAGTAATACGGATCGACGCTGATACAGTGACCGCCGACCAGGCCCGGCGTGAAATGCAATGCGTTCCACTTGGTATTCATGGCCTTGATGACTTCTTTCGTGTCGATATTCATGTGATGGAAGGCCCGAGCCACTTCATTCATGAAAGCGATATTGACGTCGCGCTGGGCATTTTCGATGAGCTTGGCTGCCTCTGCCACTTCCAGGGTCGGCGCCTTATAGATTTCGGCTTCGATGACCAGGCCATAGACCTGAGCTACGTCTTCTAGGGCCGCTTCGTCTGTCGCCGATACGATCTTACAGATATTCTGCAGGCGATGGACCTTATCGCCGGGATTGATGCGTTCCGGTGAATAGGCTACTTTAAAATCCTTGCCGCAGACCAGGCCCGATGCTTCTTCGAGGATAGGCGCACAGATGCGGCGGGTTACACCGGGATAGACTGTCGATTCGTAACAGACGATAGTCCCGGGACGGAGATGTTCGCCGACGATACGGCTGGCCGATTTCACCGCCGTCAAATCGGGCATATCATCTTCGGTAATCGGCGTCGGCACGGCGACGATGATGAAGGCTGCCTGTTCTAAGGCCGCCGGGTCTGCTGTGAATGTCAGCGTCGTCTGGCGGACGGCTTCGTCGCCAGCTTCTTTCGTCGGGTCGATGCCCTGTTCGTAAGTCTTCAATTTTTTCTCATTGATATCGAAACCAATAGTCTGAATCTTCTTGGCAAATGCCAAAGCCAGCGGCAGGCCCACATACCCCAGCCCGACAACGGCCAGTGTCTTGCCTCCTTTCAATAAATCATCTATAACCATAGTGTCCCACACCCTTTCAATATTAGAAGAAATAAGTCAAATCAGCCCAAGCCGTTTTACCTTTATCTCCTGTTGTCAGCTCATGCAGATAATAATATTCCACAGTAAAGACCAAATTTTCTGCTATTGTATGATGGTAAGTCATACCTAAGCCTTTAAATCCATCCATATAATCGGCTAACCCTGTCATCGTATGGATGACATAAGTTCCTCGTGGCTGATAATAGTAACGTACATCGAATTCATTGGAACCGGGTTCCCAACTTTGGATATTCCCCCAGGCCCCTTTCAAAACATACCCATTATGGCGGCCATCTTCATCACCACGGCTCGTTCCCAGATACATGCCCCCTAGGAGAAATTTTTCATTAATATGATGTATATACCAGGCATCCCAAATGGTTTCATCCCGGGTCCCCCAATTATCATCCCCAAAATGCTGGATACCGCCGCCGTATTCATTACGGCCTTTTTCTTTTTTCATCGTCAATGCCGCAATATCGCCATCGGCTTTGGTTTTTCCGACAGTCGCTTCATATTCAGGTTGGTCTCCCCAATTAGCCGTTATCCCTTTGATAGAAGAATCAAAGATATTTCCATCAGCTAATTCATAACCGTAGCGGCCAGCTGTAATAACCGTTTCCCCTAACATCCCGCGGACATAAAGTCTTTTATCATCGAGCCAATCATCATCATTCCCTCGATTGCCATGGAGGAAGTGCTTATTTCCTTCAATCATCCCGAAGATATGCCAATTATCATTCAAACGTCCTTCAAAGAACAATCGTCCCCGCAGACGGCTATCACTCCAATCCCAACGCTTATTGCCACCATTTTTGACGTAGTTATAGCGTATTTCACCGGAAATCTTGTACTTCCGTTCTTCATCTTTCTTTTCATCCGTCGCTTCTGACGAAGGTGATAAATCCGTAAGCAGCGTCGCATCTTCAATCATACCTTTATTTTGCAGATCCTTATAGAAAAAATCACGCAAATAAAGTGCATCGGTAACGCCAGCTATCCTCGTTTCCCGCAGGCCATCGATATCACCGTGTACATCCATCTTCAAACGGCTCATGGCTTGTAAGGTCAAAGCAGTCATTTCATCCTGTGTAAAATGACTGCTTTGGACATCACGACATCCTGCTGGAAGCCGTACAATGCCCAAATCCACCAGATTTTGCATATGTTGACAAGCCACTTCAGAAACACTTGTCGTCGCAATAGCTGCATCCTGCGATACTTTTGCAGAAGCAGAACTAAAAAAAGCCATCGTTAAAGCCATTGCCGAGGCAATCGTTTTCAGCTTATTCATGACAATCACTCCTGCAACTTTATAATAGTGCGATAATATATTACATATTTATAAGTAATTATTCTCTTTAATTTTAACTATACTACATCCTATTTCAAGCGTCAAATTTAAAAGTATATACATCATTAATATATCTTTAATATTTTAATTATCTCTTTTATATAAAAAATATATCTTTCATCTTATTCTTATGATATATAATTTATTTTCCATATAGCCTTAATATTTATTGATTTTAATATTTTCCTTAAAATTTTCTGCATTGAGACAAAAACTGTCCCTCTCATCACTTCATATGCAGGCGATGACAAAATTCCCTTGAAAAATAGGAAAAAGTTTAAAAAACTCCCTTGAAAAATAGGAAATTGCATTGAATATTGTCCGGACTTATGAAGATGATATGGTAAAATATGCCGAAAACAGGGATAAAGCGAAAATCAAGCAATGTTTCCAATCTATCCCCAAACAACTCAGCAAAGAAAATAAGAAATTCCAGTATTCGCTCATCAAAAAGGGTTCAAAAGCCTCTCAATACGCTGGCAGCCTGCAATGGATTGAAGATGCCGGTATCATCCGCCGCTGCTACAATCTCTCGCTGCCCGAATTGCCTTTGGATGGAAATGCCATCGATTCCGTCTTCAAGGTCTATATGGTCGATATGGGGCTGTTCGTCAGCATGTTGGAAGACGGGACGCAGTTCGATATCCTGAAGGGCAATTTATATGCCTATAAAGGTGCTATCTATGAAAATCTCGTCGCTGATTTCTTTATCAAAATGGGCCGGAAGCTGTACTATTTCCATAAAGACTCAGGCCTCGAAATCGACTTCGTCATCCGATATCGTGGCCAGGCAACGCTCATTGAGGCCAAAGCTGCCACAGGAGATACGAAAAGTACAAAAACTATCTTGAAACATCCTGAAAAATATCATGTCCATCAAACGATTAAACTAGGAGATTACAATATAGGCCGTACCCAGGATATCCTGACACTTCCGATGTACATGGGATTTCTCCTGGATGAGGCATAAAAAAAGGGCTTGTCGCACGACGACAAGCCCTTTAAAGTTGTTAGTGGCTAGCAGTTAGTTGTTAGCGGATGGCTTTAAATTTGAAGGTTTTCTCTGCAAACTACAAAATCCGTACTACAAACTATAAAGCACTTACTTATCAATGGGATAGTCCTGCAGGGCTTCATAGCCTTCTTCGCCGGTACGAATCTTGACGGCGTTGTCAATGGTCGAGACGAAGACTTTGCCGTCGCCGTATTTACCGGTGTAGAGGACTTTCTTGGCCACTTCGATGATGGTCCGCGGCGATACTTTGGAGACGACCATTTCTACGCGGACTTTGGGCAGGAGTTTGGCCGATACTTTAGCGCCACGATAGAGTTCTGTCCGGCCTTTTTCAATGCCGAAACCCAGGGCGCGGGTGATGGTCATGCCGGTGATGCCGATGGCTTCCATAGCGCCTTTCAGCGATTCAAAGCGTTTTTCATCGGTAATGATAGTAACGTTATACAGATGGTGTCCATCAGCTGGCATGGACTTAACGGTAACGGCCGACGGAGCCGTTTCAGGTTTATCCAAGGGCACTTCGACAGCTCCAGCCGGTACCTTGCCGGCATCGATGGCTTCGGTCACGGTATCCGGTGTAATCATGAAGCCGGCATAGGCCGAAGCGATGCCGTGTTCTTCAAAGTCCAGGCCATTGATTTCTTCTTCTGCCGTAACGCGCAGGCCCAGGGTGGCGTTGAGGATGCGGAAGACGATGTTGATGGCGACGAAAACATAGAGGGCGACGACGCAGACGCCGAGGACCTGGATGAGGAAGAAGTGCGTTTCCCCCGTATAGAGCAGGCCGTCTTTGACGCTGAACAGGCCCGTCAGGATGGTCCCTAAAGCGCCACAGCCACCGTGAGCGGCAACAGCGCCGACAGGGTCATCGATTTTCAGTTTCTGGTCGATGAATTCGATGAGGAAAATGATGGCAGCCCCGGAAATGACCCCGATGATGAAGGCACCGGTGACACTGACGGCATCGCAGCCGGCCGTAATAGCAACCAAGCCAGCCAGGCCGCCGTTCAAAGTCATGGAAACATCGGGCTTGCCATAATGGATCCAGGTGACAATCATGGCCGTGCAGGCCCCAGCGGCAGCAGCCATATTGGTCGTAACGAAAATCATGGAAGCCGATACCAGCGTTTCATCACCGGTCATGGACACGGTCGAGCAGCCGTTGAACCCGAACCAGCCGAACCAGAGGATGAACATGCCCAGGCAGGCCAGGGGCAGGCTGTGACCGGGAATGGCGTTGACTGTACCATCTTTATTGTACTTGCCAATACGCGGCCCCAGGATCCAGGCACCGACGAGGGCGCAGACGCCGCCGACCATGTGTACGCACGTGGAACCGGCGAAATCATGGAAGCCCAATTCCTGGAGCCAGCCGCCACCCCAGATCCAGTGACCGGAAATCGGGTAAATGAGGAGACTGATTAAAACGGAATACAGACAATAGACAGAAAACTTCGTCCGTTCTGCCATAGCGCCGGAAACGATGGTCGCCGACGTCGCGCAGAAGACGGTCTGGAAGATGAGGAAAGCCATGTCCGGGAAACCAGCGTCATCGGCGACGTGGAAGTTCTGTACAAAGGGATCGGGAATACCGATGATACCGTGGAAATCCGTGCCGAACATAAGGCCGAAGCCGAGGAACCAGAAGAAAACCGTCCCCAAAGCAAAATCCATGAAATTCTTCATGACGATATTGCCAGCATTCTTGGCCCGCGTCAGGCCCGTTTCCAGCATGGCGAACCCAGGCTGCATGAAGAAGACCAGGGCCGCGCCGAGGAGAATCCATATCGTGTCGACCGACGAATAGCGGCCCGGCTCCGCATCCGCCGCCCAAACAGCTAAAGGACTACAAGTCAAAACAGCTAGCAAAGTGCTGCGCTGAAGGATACGTCTGAGTTCATCCATAGGATCTCCCCCTCTGCTGAAAAAAATAAGTGCCTGACTGCAAAAAGCAATCAGGCACCCTTGCCAACCGTATTTAATTTAATATTTCAAACTAAATACTTTTAAATTTAAATATATTATAAAAATAAACGTTATACTTGTCAAGTACTTTTATCTTATTTTGAAAAGTTTTTCTGTATTGGCCTTGGCATGAGCCGTCAGTTCTTCAACGGATACCCCCATATACCCGGCCAAAGTCTGGGCCACATAGGTGATGTTGTTGGGTACATTCGTCCGAGGCAGATGGAAGCCCCGCGGCGTCAGGTACGGCGCATCCGTTTCGATGAGGACCCGGTCCAAGGGCAGGATAGACACGGCATCACGCAAGGGAGCGGCCCGCCGTTCATCGCAAATCCAGCCGGTAATGCCGATATAAAAGCCCAAATCGAGCATTTTTTCCAGGGTCTTCTTGTCACCGGTATAACAATGGACGACGGATTGTGGGCAAAGCCCTTCATGCCCTTTGAAACAAGCCAGGAAGTCCTCAGCGGCATCCCGTTCATGGAGGAACATGGGTTTATCCAGTTCTTCTGCCATGGCGATGAGGGCTTTGAAAAAGTGGAGCTGGTTTTCCTTCTTAGAATACATGCGGTCGTAATCAAGTCCCGTTTCACCGACGGCGACGACTTTCGGATTCGTCGTGACGATACGCCGGATTTCCTCCAGGTCCGCCTCCGTCGCTTCATCGGCCACATGGGGATGGATGCCAGCCGTGCCGAAGGCCGTATGGTTGCGGACAAAGCCGTCGACCAGGCGATTCTCCCGCGCCTCCGACCCGGTCAGGATGCAGCAGATACCGTCTGCCGCTGCATCGGCAATGATTTTTTCCGGCTTGGGAAAAGACCGGGTAAACAAATTGAGTCCAATATCATAATATGTTATATCCATGTCAGACACCTCGTGAAAATAAGATTCCACGAATATTGTACCAAAAAACCAGGCCGCTGCGTAGCGTTTCCAGCCTATTCAGTTTATGTCCATATAGTATCAGTTTAATTTCAGCGTTGGTTCCATATGGTAAGCGGAAAATAAATCGGTGGATTTAATCTTCTGGCTGTTTGTGAGACAATAGGCTCATCAAACAGGATAAATGAGACAAATTAGAGTTTCTACCATTTTGTCTAAAAACTCTAATTTATCCTATTCAGTAAGGAGGATGTTTTTGGATACTCAAAAAATTACACACGAA
>NZ_JBHYRR010000110.1:0-236 GCF_047974155.1 Megasphaera jansseni
CAGGCCAGCTGCCTGGATTTGGACGACATTCCCGTATACCAGCCGGATGCTCCCTATACAGGAACGTTTAGCGGAAAGCGAGTCCGGCGCGGCTTGTACCGTTTCGCCAACGGCAGGACGGCTAATGCCGACATCAACGGAGCCGCCAACATACTTCGTAAAAGTAAGCAGAACTTCGATTTCGAGGAACTGTGTAAGGGGCTTTTGGACAGCCCTTTGAGAATAAGGCTATCCTG
>NZ_JBHYRR010000111.1:0-236 GCF_047974155.1 Megasphaera jansseni
TACAAAACCGTTTTCGGCGTAATCTTTTGCACGGCCCGGGGCTGTTCAACGGACAGCCCCTCCATGAGCCAGCGGTATTGCTGTGGCGTGAGTTCCCGGACTTCATCAGGGGTCCTCGGCCACTGCAGCCTTCCTTTTTCAAAGCGTTTGTATAGGAGCAGGAAACCGTCGCCCTGCCAGAGCAGGGCCTTGAACCGGTCCCGGCGACGGCCGCAAAACAGGAAAAGCGAAGGCTG
>NZ_JBHYRR010000112.1:0-232 GCF_047974155.1 Megasphaera jansseni
GGGTAGATCACTGTGGTTTCGGGTCTACTCCAACTAACTATACGCCCTGTTCAGACTCGCTTTCGCTGCGGCTCCGCATTTTCTGCTTAACCTCGCTAGCTGAAGTAACTCGCCGGTTCATTCTTCAATAGGCACGCCGTCGACCATATAAAGGTCTTCGACTGCTTGTAGACATACGGTTTCAGGTTCTCTTTCATTCCCCTCCCGGGGTTCTTTTCACCTTTCCCTCACG
>NZ_JBHYRR010000113.1:0-231 GCF_047974155.1 Megasphaera jansseni
AAGCCCGCAAACGCCGAAAGTACTTGGGGGGAGGCCCCCTGGGAGGATAGGAAGCCGCTGACTCAGAAAAAAGCACTGGAAAATTCCAGTGCTTTTTTGTTGTTCGTTGTTAGTGGTTCGTGGCTCGTAGGAAATGAGCGGCTTCCTATCCGACCAGGGTCCCCTGGGATAAGCAGGGAACCGGTTTTGAAGGAGCCTGCGACGCGCAAAACCGAGTGAGTCGCTTATGCC
>NZ_JBHYRR010000114.1:0-230 GCF_047974155.1 Megasphaera jansseni
CGTCATAAGCGGCCTTATTCTGGATGTCTTCCAGGTGCAGGGTGCCGGTCGTCAGGTGATTACGGTTGGCATCAGCCATGCTGGCGATGACAGCCCCTTTGAGTTGGGTATCCTTATTCACATCCACATCATACCCTTGGTCACCGGCATAGATACCGGCCTGTTCGGTCACGCTGGCGTAATCACTGGTCGTCTTCCCACGGCTGTACGAAGCGTTTCCACTTTTCGCT
>NZ_JBHYRR010000115.1:0-229 GCF_047974155.1 Megasphaera jansseni
TAAAGGATAAGACGATTCAAGAAGTCCGCATCTGTCCCATGTATGGCGGACGGTATTTCAAGATTCAGTATTGTTACTTACAAGACCCAGAACCGGTGAAAGCTTCGCCAGACCGTGTCCTGGCTATCGACTTGGGACTGGACAATCTGGCCGCCTGCGTCACCAATACGGGGACGTCGTTCCTCATGGACGGTCGTAAACTCAAATCTATCAACCAGTATTGGAACAA
>NZ_JBHYRR010000116.1:0-229 GCF_047974155.1 Megasphaera jansseni
CGAACACAGCAGTTAAGCCCGCAAACGCCGAAAGTACTTGGGGGGAGGCCCCCTGGGAGGATAGGAAGCCGCTGATTAAAGAAAAAAGCACTAGCTTAGGCTAGTGCTTTTTTGTTGTTCGTTGTTAGTGGTTCGTGGCTAGTGGGGAATGAGCGGCTTCCTATCCGACCAGGGTTCCCTGGGATAAGCAGCGAACCGGTTTTGAAGGAGCCTGCGACGCGCAAAACCG
>NZ_JBHYRR010000117.1:0-225 GCF_047974155.1 Megasphaera jansseni
GCCTGCGACGCGCAAAACCGTGTGAGTCGCTTATGCCGAATCTCGAGACCTGATGGAGTGAAAGTATACAGACAGATAGCAGAAGCCTTGATTCGGCGGGATAGGTGGGACAACCGCTAGTGCTTTTTTGTTATTCGTTGTTAGTGGTTCGTGGCTAGTGGGGAATGAGCGGCTTCCTATCCGACCAGGGTTCCCTGGGATAAGCAGGGAACCGGTTTTGAAGGA
>NZ_JBHYRR010000118.1:0-221 GCF_047974155.1 Megasphaera jansseni
TCTTTCAGAATCTTCTTTTCCAGTGGTTGTAAAGTGATTTGTTCATTGGTGCTGCCACTGTGTAAACAGTATGCCAAGGGAATTCCGTCTCCATCCATTAATAGCCCCATTTCTACAATAGGATTGGGGCGATGCTCTTTGGAAGCCCCATATTTACGGAGATTGTCCTCCTGCTCAATTTCAAAGAAAAAATTCGTGCAGTCATAGTATAATACACGGTC
>NZ_JBHYRR010000119.1:0-219 GCF_047974155.1 Megasphaera jansseni
TAAGGAATAAAGGTATGTCCCCAAATTACCGGATTGTAGCTTGTGATGTAAGGTCAAGACATTGTGGGCCATTGCCAATATGATGCTGGTTGCCAGGGCGTTTTCAGTCCCGTGGCTCAAAAACCGCCGGAACGACAGATTGGCCTTGATGTCGGAAAAAGCGCCTTCAGACTGGATGGAACGGTTCATTCGAAGCATCTTCCCTGTAGGAGAACTGAT
>NZ_JBHYRR010000011.1:0-87100 GCF_047974155.1 Megasphaera jansseni
ATCCCATACGACAAACGATGAACGACCTACGATCAACGTAAAAAGAGGCTGTCTTAATGCGACAGCCTCTTTTTTTGCCCTCTTGACTTTTCGCCAGTGACAGCGTACCATGAAATCATTCTAAATTTATGCAAAGGAAGAATGAATCATGTTCCACTCTATTCCCTTGAAATATGTATTGCCCCTCCTGGGCTTGACCGTGTCGGCATTCATCTTCAACACGTCGGAATTCATGCCCATTGGCCTGCTCATGGATATTTCTCAGTCCTTTGGTATGACGGAAGCGCAGACAGGCATCATGATTACCGTTTACGCCTGGGTCGTGGCCTTACTGTCCCTGCCGCTCATGCTCCTCGTCTGCCGGATGGAGATGCGGCGCCTGCTGCTGGGTACGATGGGGCTCTTCTGTCTGGGACAGCTCTTATCGGGGCTGGCTTTGAACTTTCCCATGCTGATGGCAGCCCGTATCGGCGTGGCCTGTGCCCATTCTATTTTCTGGTCTATTGCGGCGCCGATGGCGACGCGCCTGGTTACGCGGACCCATCGGCCCCTGGCCCTGAGCATGATCGTCACGGGATCGGCTGTTGCCATGATATTCGGTCTGCCCCTGGGGCGGGTCATCGGCTTGTATGCCGGCTGGCGCATGACTTTCCTGGTCATTACTGCGGCATCCCTGGCCGTCTTGACGTATTTGTTCTTTGTCTTTCCTAAACTGGCCAGCGATGCGTCTTTTTCCCGCGACGATTTACCGAAACTGCTGAAGAATCCCGTTGTCGTCAGCGTCTATGTCTTGTCTGTCCTTTTTGCGACGGCCTATTTTACGGCATACAGCTATATCGAACCGTTCCTCAAGACCGTGGCTGCCTTTAGTGATCAGGGGATTACGTCGACGCTCATGCTCCTCGGCGTCAGCGGCCTCATAGGGAGCTTCCTCTTCAGTCATTTCTATAACCACTTCCGCTACGGCGTCATCCGGGCCGGGCTATTGGGGCTGGTCGTACCGCTCCTCTTGTGGCGGGCGGCTGCCAATGGGGGCGGCACGATGGTGGTTGCCTGTCTGGTGGTCGGCTGTGCGTCAACGCTGTTCAACGTCACGTTCCAGGCAGAACTCATCCGCCATGTCTCGATGGGGGCCGCACCGGTGGCCATGTCCATTTTTTCGGGTATTTTCAACGTCGGCATCGGCGGTGGGACCTGGATTGGCGGGCAAGTCACGGCCCATGGATTGCTGCCGTATATCGGCTATGCCGGTGCCACTATCGGCTTGATGGCCATGGGGTACTGCTTTACGGCTTATTTCCATTTCCTGCACAGGGCTTCTGAAAATCTTCAAAAAAATTCGTAAAAAAAGCTTGCATTTTTCTATCCCTTCAAGTATAATACTAATTGTTCCGATTCGGAACGAGCTTGAAGTGATATTCCTCAATAGCTCAGTTGGTAGAGCAATCGGCTGTTAACCGATTTGTCGTAGGTTCGAGTCCTACTTGAGGAGCCATGGCCCCTTGGTCAAGCGGTCTAAGACATCGCCCTTTCACGGCGAGAACATGGGTTCAAATCCCGTAGGGGTCACCATATGAAAAAGAGGCTGTCGCATTAAGACAGCCTCTTTTTACGTTGATCGTAGGTCGTTCATCGTTTGTCGTATGGGATTAAAAATATCAATCCATCGCGATGAACGATGAACTACGAACGAAAAACTTTTAAGTTGAAGGGGCCTCGCATGATGGCAAAAACCTTCGTGCGACAAGCCCTTTTTCAGTTGTTAGGGGTTAGCAGATGGCTTTAAATTTAAAGGTCTTCTCTGCAAACCATAAATTCTGTACTACAAACTATGAAGCAACGGGACTCCGCATGATGGCATAAGCCTTCGTGTGACAGTCCCTTTTATTATTTGTAGTTAGTAAAGCGTTTACGAGCCACTAAGGAACTGCCTTATACGGCAGTTTCTTCCTTTCGCATCGTTCAATGCCTATTTATGCAAAATAAGCAATGATGATTTCTTGTTCAGGAAACACGAGTCTATTGTAAAAAGACAAAATAGCAAATGCTCTATTGACAATGGACAAGCAAAGGCGTATAGTAAAGGCATAAGCAAATCGTATTTATTCTAACTAACGAAGGAGGGACGCTGCCATTTGGCAGCACATACCATGACTGAAGAAAAAGTAACCTTACAAATGATTAAAGATGCCCAGGAACGTTTGAAGGGCGTCGCTCAGAAGACAGGCTTGTCGTACAGCAATTCCGTCAGTGATCTGGCTGGCTGTGAAGTCTATTTGAAACTGGAAAATCTCCAGCGGACGGGCTCCTTTAAACTGCGCGGTGCCTATAACAAAGTAGCATCCTTGACGCCGGAAGAACGGGAAAAAGGCGTCATCGCCGCTTCGGCCGGCAACCATGCCCAGGGCGTGGCCCTGGCTGCCAGCGAATACGGCTGCCAGTCCGTCATCTGCATGCCGAAACATGCGCCGCTGAGCAAGATTACGGCAACCCGTGGTTACGGGGCCAACGTCGTCCTCTACGGGGATTTCTTCGACGAAGCCGCTGCCAAAGCCGTTGAATTGACGACGGAACACGGCTATACCTTCGTCCATCCCTTCAACGACCCGCAAGTCATCGCCGGCCAGGGGACGATTGCTCTGGAAATTATCGAACAGCTGCCTGAAGTCGATGCCATCGTCGCACCGATTGGCGGCGGCGGCCTCATTTCCGGCCTGGCCGTAGCAGCCAAGAGCGTCAATCCGAAAATCAAGGTCATCGGCGTCCAGACGGAAAACATGCCGTCCATGAAGGAATCCATCGAAAAGGGACAGGTCATCACTTATAATGGCAAAGCCACCCTGGCCGATGGCATCGCCGTCAAGACACCGGGCGATTTGACCTTTGACATCTGCAAGAAATACGTCGATGAAATCGTTACCGTCGATGAATCGGAAATCGCCAGTGCCATCCTGCTCCTCCTCGAACGGGGCAAGACCGTTGCTGAAGGCGCCGGGGCCGTTCCGGTCGCAGCCCTCATAAGCGGCAAGATTTCCGGTATCCGCAACAAGAAAGTCGCAGCCCTTGTCAGCGGCGGCAACATCGACGTCAACAATATGACCCGCGTCATCAACCAGGGCCTGATCAAGTCCCAGCGCAAGATTTTCTTCCAGACCGTCATCCCCGACGTACCGGGCGAACTGGTCAAGCTCCTGACCCTCATTGCCGGCACCAATGCCAACGTCCTTTCCATTACGCATGAACGCAGCCAGCACGGCATCGATATGGGTATGACCGCCGTCTCGCTGGAACTGGAAACGGCTAACGAAAAGCACGTTGAAAAATTGATGACCATGCTCAAAGACCATCATTATTTTGTTACCTTGAAGTAGTGGAGGATAGAACATGGAACAGCAGAAAATGGAACGCGGCCTGAAACCGCGTCACGTAGAGATGATCGCTCTTGGGGGGACGATTGGTGTCGGCTTGTTCATGGGGTCGGCCAACACCATTCAGATGGCGGGACCGTCGGTATTGCTCTGTTATGCTGTGACGGGCGTCGTCATGTTTTTCATCATGCGCATCATGGGGGAAATGCTTTATCAGGAACCGGTTACGGGCTCCTTCGCCACGTACGGACACAAATACATCAGTCCTTTCGTCGGCTACCTCACTGCCTGCTCCTATTGGTTCCTCTGGGTCGTCGTCGGCCTGTCGGAAATCACGGCTGTCGGCATCTATGTCCATTACTGGTTCCCATTGCTGCCGCAATGGATATCGGCCCTGGCCGGCATGGCCATCGTCGCTGCGGCGAATATGGCGGCCGTTAAATATTACGGTGAATTTGAATTCTGGTTCGCCCTGATCAAAGTTGTCACCATCATCGTCATGCTCATCGTCGGCGCTGCAGTCATCCTCTTTGGATTCGGCAACGGCGGCGTCCCTGTCGGCATCAGCAACCTCTGGGTTAACGGTGGTTTCATGCCTAATGGCTGGGGTGGTATGCTGGCAGCCATGTGCGTCGTCGCCGCGTCCTTCCAGGGCGTTGAACTCATCGGTATCACGGCTGGCGAAGCCCAGGACCCGAAACACACGTTGAAGAAGGCCGTCAACAACATCGTCTGGCGTATCCTTATCTTCTACATCGGCTCGATTTTTGTCATCCTCTGCATCTATCCCTGGAATGAAGTCAGCTACATCGGCAGTCCCTTCGTCATGACCTTTGCTAAAGTCGGCATCTCGGCAGCAGCAGGCATCATCAACTTTGTCGTCCTCACGGCGGCCCTGTCCGGCTGCAACAGCGGCATGTACAGCTCAGGCCGTATGCTCTATACCCTGGCTCAGAACGGCCAGGCACCGAAGATTTTCGCCAAATTATCGCCAACTGGCGTGCCGCGCAACAGTATTGCCGTCACCATCGTCGTCCTGGCCATCGGCGTTATCCTCAACTATCTCATCCCGGACTCGAAACTGTTCCTCTATTTGTACAGTGCCTCCGTTTTTCCGGGCATGGTCGCCTGGTTCGTCCTAGCCTATGCCCAGAAAAATTTCCGCAAAGCCTGGGGACCGGAAGTCATGGCGAAACATCCTTTCAAATCGCCGCTCTATCCCTATTCCAATTACTTCTGCATCATCTTCCTGATTCTCGTCACTATCGGCATGATTTACAACCCGGATACGCGCATGTCCATCTTCTCATCGTGGGTCTTCATCGCTGCCGTCATCATCGCCTGGTTCGCCTGTGGCCTGAACAAGAAACAGTACGATAAAGAAGGGCACCTCATCGAAGGCGCGGAAGAAGGCACGACGAATGTCGTCAAAGCCGAATCGGAATCGTGATTATCTGTCGCAGGTCTATGGCCTTCCCTGGGCTTGCGATGTATAATATAGTTATCACTTATGATTAAGGAGATGCATACTCATGGCAGTTAATGTTATCAGCACGACCAAAGCTCCGGGCGCAGTAGGCCCGTATTCCCAGGCTATCAAAGCCGGTGATTTCCTCTTCGCATCCGGCCAGATCGCCATCAATCCGGAAAAAGGCAAGATCGTTTCCGGTGGTGTCGTCGCACAGGCTGAACAGTGCATGAAGAACGTCGGCGCCATCCTCGAAGAAGCCGGCCTTACTTATGATGACGTCGTCAAGACGACAGTTTACCTGACGGACATCAACTTCTTCGGTGCTGTCAACGAAGTCTATGGCAAATACTTCCAGAAGAACCTGCCGGCCCGTTCGTGCGTCGAAATCAGCCGCCTCCCGAAAGACGTCTTCGTCGAAGTCGAAGTCATTGCCTATTGCGGGAAATAAGCTGGATTTATAGTGGTTCGTGATTCGTGGCTCGTTGTCCGTAGGGCGGCCCGCTGTATCTTAAATTTAAAACCATCCGCTAACGGCTAACAGCTAGCCGCTGACTGCTAAAAAAAGCGCTGTCTTCATGCGACAGCGCTTTTTTTTACCTTCCAGGCAGGAAATCGGGGGCCTCGTGTCTAATACTTATATTATAAGGAAAAGGAGTGATACTTATGTCTAAACGTACGGCATCGGATATTATGGAAAAGAATTTCGTTACGGCAGCGCCGGAAACGTCGGTTTTCGATTTGGTCAATATGTTCGTCAAGAACCACATTACGGCCATTCCCATCATCAATGAAAAAGAGGAGCTCGTCGGCATCGTCACCGATGCGGATTTGCTCTACAAGAAAGTCAAACCCCATGTCCCTCACTATGTCAATCTGTTAGGAGCCAGCATTTATTATAATGGCATCAGTGAATACGACAAGGGATTCAAGAAACTCATGGCCTGCACGGCCAAAGATATGATGACCA
Source organism: Megasphaera jansseni (assembly GCF_047974155.1). Lineage (NCBI taxonomy): Bacteria > Bacillati > Bacillota > Negativicutes > Veillonellales > Veillonellaceae > Megasphaera > Megasphaera jansseni. The sequence goes on from NZ_JBHYRR010000011.1 coordinate 5,807, forward strand.
AAGATGTCATCATCGCCGCGCCGGATGCGGAAGTCGAACAGATTGCCGGCGTCATGGTGGCCGAACATTTGAAGGTCATCCCTATTGTCAAGGAAAAACATATCGTCGGCATCGTCACCCGCGGCAACATCCTCGATGAATTGTACCGTGAATACGGCGACGACTAAGGAAAAGGGGGGATAGACAATGGCTGAACATATCAATAAAGGTCCGGAACCGGGCGAAGAAAAGGAAGCGGAACGCCCTGTCGTCCGCGTCAAAGATGTCATGGAAAAAGTTTTCGTTTCCGTGACGCCGGATATTCCCATCCGCGACGTCTTCCGAATCTTCATCAAGCACCGCCTGCTGGCTGTGCCCGTCGTCGATGAAGAAGACCACCTCATCGGCCTCATTTCCAGCGCCGACCTCATGTACCGCAGCTCTAAGCCGCATATCCCGCGCCTGCCCTTCATCGGCACCAAGATTTATACCAGCCGCGTCGGGAAATACGCTAAGGAATTCAAGAATCTCCTGGACCAGCCCTGCGAAAAATTAATGACCAAGAATGTCATGATTGCTACGCCCAAGGCCGATGTAGAACAGGTCGCAGCCGTCATGATCCTGGAACATTTGAAAGTACTTCCTGTCGTGGACAATAAGCGCGTTGTCGGCATGATCACCCGGGCCTGCATCCTCAAAGATTTGTATCGAGAATGGAAGTATTAGCCTTTTTGTGACTAGTCACTCTCTGCCTCGTGTGCTATAATATTATAATCGAATGATTTAGGCAGCCGCCGCTGTCAAAGAAAGTATTTCACGAGGAGGCACTTAATGGATACCAAAGAACTCGTCATCGTTGTCGATTTTGGTGGTCAGTATAACCAGCTCATTGCACGGCGCGTCCGTGAAAACCACGTATACTGTGAAGTATACCCGTATCACAAAGCAGTTGCAAAGATTAAAGAACTTCAGCCCCAGGGCATCATCTTTACCGGTGGTCCTGGCAGCGTTTATGAAGATAATGCGCCGAAGATTGAAGAAGAAGTCTTCCATCTCGGCATCCCCGTCCTCGGTCTCTGCTATGGCATGCAGTTCATGGCCCAGACCTTAGGCGGCGAAGTCAAACACGCAGATATGCGCGAATTCGGCAAGACCGAAATCGACGTCAATACGGCTTCGCCTTTATTCAAGGGCCTGCAGGAAAAAGAAATCGTCTGGATGAGCCATCAGGACTATGTCGCTTCCATTCCGGAAGGTTTTGAAATCGTGGCCCATACGGCTAACTGCCCGGTTGCTGCCATGCAGAACCCAGCCAAGAAGCTCTATGCCATGCAGTATCATCCGGAAGTGCTCCACACCGAACACGGCAAGGAAATGCTCCATAACTTCCTCTTTGAAGTCTGCGGCTGCACGGGATCGTGGACCATGGCCAATTACGCCAAGACGGCCATTGCCAATATCAAAGAAACGGTCGGCGACGGCAAAGTCGTCCTGGCCCTTTCGGGCGGCGTCGATAGTTCCGTAGCGGCAGCCCTTATCTCTAAGGCCGTCGGCAGCCAGCTGACCTGTATTTTTGTCGACCACGGCCTGCTCCGTAAGAACGAAGGCGATGAAGTCGAAGCGGCCTTCAAGGACAGCGGCATGAACTTCATCCGCGTCGATGCCTCGGAACGTTTCCTGAAGAAACTCGAAGGCGTCAGCGACCCCGAACGGAAACGGAAAATCATCGGTGAAGAATTCATCCGCGTTTTTGAAGATGAAGGCCGTAAAATCGGTTCCGTCGATTTCCTGGCACAGGGTACGATTTACCCGGATGTTATCGAATCCGGTGCCGGCGATGCTGCCGTCATCAAGAGCCATCACAACGTAGGCGGCCTTCCGGCTGTCGTCGACTTTAAAGGCCTTATCGAACCGCTTCGCAACCTCTTTAAAGACGAAGTCCGCGAACTCGGCGCTGAACTGGGTCTGCCGGAATACCTCGTATGGCGCCAGCCCTTCCCGGGACCGGGCTTGGCTATCCGCGTCATGGGCGAAATCACTAAGGAAAAATTGGCCATCCTCCGCGATGCCGATGCCATCTTCCGTGAAGAAATCGCCAATGCCGGTATGCAGCGCGACATCAACCAGTACTTCGCCGTCCTGACCAATAACCGCTCCGTCGGCGTCATGGGTGACTTCCGTACTTATGACTACACCCTGGCCCTGCGCGGCGTCACGACGACCGACTTCATGACGGCTGACTGGGCACGTATCCCGTACGACGTCCTCGATAAGATTTCCAGCCGCATCGTAAACGAAGTCGACCACATCAACCGCATCGTCTACGACATCACCAGTAAACCACCCGCAACGATTGAATGGGAATAGTTGCAAATCGCCTCACAAATCGCTTAACCAAGCCGTTTGTGAGGCTTTCTTTTTTTCAAAAGTTCCAAAAGTGTACCAAAAAATTTAAAAAAACTTTTTTTAGGGCCTGTTTTTGCCAAATTTCTTGAACAAAAAATGTGCATTTTTATACATATGGAACAGACTTGGTTACAAAGGACACGTAGATTTGAAATGTGAACATATACACGGCCAACGGCCTTGTGCGTAGGGGCCGGCCCGGACAGGGAGGCCCGCTGTAAGATTCAACCATAGCCTGTTCTGATATAATGGTAGGCCTTTACGAATTTGAAATGGACAAAGCAACCAGGCGCTGTCTTCGTGTGACAGCGCCTGGTTTTGAATTTCCTTAAGCTGTGGTTTTGTCGTCATCTTTGGGGATGGACTTTTCACCGAATTTTTCCATGGCCGCTAGCAATTTCCGTTGCTGTGATGGGTAGAGGTGGGTGTAGGTACCCAGGGTGGTTTCGATGTTTTCGTGTCCCAGGCGTTCTTTGATGACTAGGGGTGAGAAGCCCAGGTCGATGAGGAAGGACGCGTGGGAATGGCGAAGGTCGTGGACCCTGATTTTTTTCACGCCGGCTTTTTTACTGCCTGTGTGAAGATGATTCAGGATAGCGTACTTCGTCGTGGGAAAGAGCCGGTCATGGTTGCGGAGTCCGTAGATGGCGTTTATGTAATTCTGGACGATGGTGCAGAGAAAGGGCGGGATAGTGATGGTCCGGATGCTCTTCGACGTTTTGGGCTTTTGAATCAGATCTTGGCCGTCCAGACGGGAATAGCTATTGGTGATGCTGACTGTTTGCTCTTCCAGGTCGAAATCTGCTGCGGTCAGCGCTAAGAGTTCGCCTTCGCGCATACCGGTCCAGAAGAGGAGCATGAAAATCGTGTAATACAGGATGTCGTCTTTGTACACCGTAATGAACTGGCGGAATTCGTCAAGCGTCCAGAAGCTGATACGGTCGGACCGTTTTTTCCCCATGGAACCACAGAGACGGACCGGGTTTTGCGGAAGGTGATAGTACTTCACGGCAAAGTTGAAGATGGCCGATACTTGATTATTGATCGTCTTCAAGTAGGTTTGCGTGTAAGGCTGGGCGGTCTTCTGTTTGCCAAAGGGTGTGTACGTCGCACTCAGCATCTGGTTCTGCCACTTCCGGATAGTCGCCGGCGTAATCGAAGAGATGGGAAGGTCCTTGAAAAAGGGCAGGACCTTCAGTTTGATGACAAACTCCTTATTCCGGTATGTCGTCGGCTTTAAACGGACCCTGGCGTCTTCCATGTAGAGTTCGTAGAGTTCACCGAATGTCATCGTAGTGGCCCCGGCGGCCTTGGACTTGAAATTTTCCTCGAAGGCCAAGGCTTCCCGACGGGTTTTGAAACCAACTTTCTTTTTCCGCCTGCGCTGTCCCGTCCAATCGGTATAATAAAAGGACGCACTCCAGGTATTGTTTGAGGTATCTTTAAAAGCAGGCAATCCAGTCACCTCCTCTAAAACCAAGTTCCCTTGTCGATATCGTAATGCCACCAGCGGCCGGATTCATACTGGATGCAACAATAGTCATCCTTAAAGAATGGTTTGACGGGTAATCCGTCCGACCAGGTTCCGGAATGCATGTGTTGAATCATCAGATCAACCAATTGGAGATTCTTAAACAAAATAGCCGCTTTACGCTGAGTTTCGTTTTCATCGACTAAAGCTTCGATGACCTTATCGGGAATTTTGATGGCCGTCACGTGTTGAAAATCCAGCATGTACCAGTTCCCGGATTCAAAAAGGGCATAAGCCGCTTTATCATCGCTGCCTTCATATATCGCTTCTGGACGGCCTTCATGCCAGTTAGGGTCTTTTGCAAGCTCGTGAAGAACATAGTTGCTGCACGCATATAAACCGTTCAAAGTTAAGTTTCCTTTCTTCATAGTATATCTCATTTTATTTACCTCCTTGTTGATAATGCTCCCAGCAATCGCAAGACAACATTAATTCTTCTTTATAGTCTGGAGTAGATATTGAGGCTTTATATTTGCCCGTACCATGACAATGTGGACAATTCGGATCATAGATTTTCTGCTTTTTCGGCACGCTTATCTCATTCGGCAGCTTGAGCGATTCGTCTTCAAGCAGCGTTTTAAAATAAGCGGCTGGATTAGTTGTAGCATTTTTGTCCGCGTAAGCCTTGATTTCCTTTAACCGATTTAACGTCATGTTTTGCACATGAGTCTGTTTGGCTAATCGAATCGCTACGTGCATACTGATTCCAGATTCAACTAGATACTGGCGTTTGGCGATTTCATCTCCCCCCCTGTGTATGATGTTGTTCGTTATTAAATAAGACATCAACATCATGATGTTCTTGGATATTTTTTATCCCTACTTTATCAAGTATATTTGATATTCTAGACATACCGGATTTAGTAGGGATATCTTTTATCCCATTTTGGGGATATTTTTTATCCGGGGGTTCTGGGAGAGTAGCAGGATGAGGCCGTTCTTTTGAACGCAAGCGAGCGCGTTCTTTGCGACGAGTTATGCCACGCTCGCTACGAGTCAGGAGAGGCGCTTGCTGGAACACATATTTCTGGTCTTGAACAAGAATATAGCCCTTTGAGATGAAGTAATTCAGAGCCGCAGTTATTTGTTCCGGGGTAATGCCTTTTAATTCATATGACAGTTGTTTTGGGAAAGAGCTGAAAGTTCCGCTGTCTATCAACATGCCTCCCGTTTTTCCCGCCAGAATCATTAGCTCCAGGTAAGTGTAGATGACTTCCATACCGCCGGGAGTCGTCTTCAAAAGGATGATATTTAGATCCTCCGTGAAGCGCTCGTCCACCTTGATAAAATAATATACTTTATTGTCATTGAAAGCCATTTTTATCCCCCTTTTCTGGAAAAAAGAGGGCCTTTATGGTATCATTAATATGATGCAATGACCAACAGGAAAATGGCATCAGGTCGAGCTGGATGGTGGAGCATCTGGCTTGACTTTTTTTTAGAACCATAAGGATTCTCTCCTTTCAAATATTAATTTTGGATTCGAAATATTGACGATTGACCCGCCCACGAAGGACGAGCTTGCCTTGCGCTTTGAGCTCGGCGTTGAGTTGCCGGATAATGGCGTAGGCCCTAGAGCGTTTGATGTCCAGTAGCTCGGCAACGTCGTCAGCGGTCAACATGACTTTACTTTCACTTATCATACCAAAACCTCCTTTCGAAAACTCAAATGATTTTTACTACATATATATAATAACTCGAATGAATTTTAAAATCAAGGGGAATGAGGTGTTTTTTTGGAAAATCTTCAAATTTTATCTTATCGTCTAAAACTGTTGCGATATGCTGGAAGTTTACGGCTAGTTGATATCAATAATTTATCGAAACTGTATGAAGAGGTTAGCCCTAATGCATACCGGCAATGGGAAAATCAGTTGCGTGTTCCTAATGTTCAATCTTTGATTACCATTTCAAACATTTTTGCTGTTTCATTAGATTGGCTGGTAGGCCGGGTGGATGATCCTTATGATGAAAAAGTAATTGAACGTTTAGAAAAAGAACTATATCCGGTAACGTTTTCGGTAGAAAATCAAATGGTTCAATGTATTCCGGGATTTTGGCAGGTTTCAGAAAAATATGATGACATAAAATTGAGGAGAGAAAACTATTCTTTAGATGTTCGTAGTAACATACTCTATCTTTTTCAGCAGTTGCGTTTAATGAAGGAGTCTCCTAATGCTTTTATCCGAAGAGGCGATGGGAAAATATACTTTAATACGGATGTCGTTTCAGATGAATTCAAAAGAAATTTACACGAATTGCTAGATGCGCCGCAAGAATGTTTCAATCCCGTGTTGGTGCTTGATATAAAAGAGGCAGATAAAAAACTTTCAAAAGAAATAGAACAAGACAACCAGCCCAAGCGTATTAGAAAATCAAATACAGGATTTATGGTGCGCCATCAATTGACATCAAAGGGATGAAATTGTTTTGTATGAACGAACCTGCCATATTAGAAATATGGCAGGAATTGTAGCTATTTCGGGCATATTTTGCTATAATTAAGGTGTTATTTTACGATGAGGAGGCTATCGGCTTTTTGCCAGGTAGCCTTTTGTTTTTTCCACGACCAAGGAGGCGTTACATGATGGCTTTAGCTGTGCTTACACAGCCTTATCCGGCCCGGGTGAAGGAGCAGTTCTGGTTCCGTGAGCTTCGCCAGGCGGTGGCTGTTTTGGCGGAAGGGAAGTCTTTTGCTGATTTGAAGCGCATGAGTGAAGAAGAGAACTTTTTCAATGCCAGTTCGGCCAGCCGGGCCAATGAGATACGCCAGGTTCTGGAACGGCGCCTCAAGGCGGCCGGGCCTTCTTTTTATGCCTTTTTTCAGCAGTCTCCTTTGGCGACGCAGAAGCTCTTGGCCCTGTGCCTGCTGCTGTTGACGGACCATACCTTTTATCGTTTCATGGATGACTGCTTCCGTGAGAAGCTCTTCACTGGCGACCTGGAGCTTTATGACCGTGATTTCCTGCGGGTATTCCGGGCCATTCAGAATGAAGAGCCCCGGGCGGCCAAGTGGACCGATATGACCTTGAAGAAGGTGCGGGCCAATTACAAGGCTTATCTCCGGGAAGCCGGCCTGCTGGCGGGGGAGAAGTCGCCTTATCAGATACAGCGGCCTTTGCTGAGTCGGGAGTTGCAGTACTACCTTCAACAGGCCGGCTTGGCGGCGATTGAAAAAATATTGACAGGAGAACGGGCATGACATGAAAAGTATTATAGAACGCTTAGACCTCATGGAGCAGCGCCTCCGCGATGAAAACTTCCGGCACAGCCGGGGCCTCAGTGGGGAAGTCAGCTACTATGTCTTCGATTATGACCCAAAAGCCGAGCTCATCGTGCGCAAACGGGTCCAGGAACTCCAGGCGACGGATACAGAATATAAATTCGGCTACCGCCTGTCCGTCTACGACTTGTACGAAGTGATGCTGCATCTCCTCGATGAAGAGGAAGTCCTGGACGATTTGAAAGAGCTCGAAGAAGAAGAGGGGACGGACTACGTCTTCACGACGATTGGCGACGTCCTGCGCTTTGAAGAAGACGATAACCAGATTATCCAGTATATCGTTGACCATACGCCGCAGGAGCCGGACCGGGTCGTCTTCTTGACGGGTGTCGGCAAATGCTATCCTGTCATCCGTTCGCACAAGATATTGAACAACCTGCACCAGGTCATGGACTTCTGCCCGGTCATACTTTTCTTTCCAGGCCAGTACACAGGCAGTTCCCTGAACCTTTTTGGCGAAGTGGCTGGCGACGCGAATGCTAACTACTATCGGGCATTCCCCTTAGTCGAACATTAATGAAGGATGGTGGCATATGCAGATCAAAGATTTATTCCTGAAACCCATCGACCGACGGATCAACGGCGTCATCAAGGTCGGGCAGAATCAGGAAGAAGATAAAAAACAGGAACTGGAAGAATACGTCGTCACGGCGGAACTGAAAAAGCATTTCCAGCGTTTCTTTGCCAATTACGTGCAGAGCCTGAATCATCCCGTCGATGAAATGGGCGTCTGGATTTCCGGCTTCTTTGGCAGTGGTAAATCACACTTCCTGAAAATCCTTTCGTATATCCTCGACGAACCGGAAGTCGACGGCAAGAAGGCCATGGCCTATTTGACGGCCAAAGACGCCATCGCCTCGGATCCGGAACTGGTCGAAAATATGAAACGCGCTGCCGAAGCGCCGACACTGACCGTCCTTTTCAACGTCGACTCCAAGAGTACATCGACGGCAAAGAGCGACAGCAATGCCATCGTCACCGTCTTCAACCGGGTCTTCAATGAACGCCTGGGCTATGAAGGGGCTATCCCCATGCTGGCCGAACTGGAACGGACTCTGGATGAAGAGGGGAAGTACCAGCTCTTTAAAGATACATATGCCGAAATCAATGGCAAGGACTGGCTCGAAGACCGGCACAAGTTCCGTGTACACCGCGGCTGGGTCGAAAAGGCCCTCGTTGCCATGGGCTATATGGACGCCGATACGGCCAAGAATTGGACGAAGGAAGCCAGCACCAAGAACGCACAACTGGCTATTTCCGACTTTGCTGACCAGGTCCGCCGCTATATCGACCGGACGGGGAAACGGGTCGTCTTTTTAGTTGACGAAATCGGCCAGTTCATCAGCACCGATTCTCATTTGATGCTCAACTTACAGACTTTGACAGAAGAATTGGGAACGAAGTGCCACGGCAAGGCCTGGGTCATCGTCACGGCCCAGGAAGCCATCGACGCCATGACAGCCAACATCGACAACGCCCAGGAACGGAAGGACGATTTTTCCAAGATCCAGGGCCGGTTCCATACCCGTCTGTCCTTGTCGTCAGTCAATGCCGATGAGGTCATCCGCGAACGTATCCTGAAAAAGACCCAGGCTGGCACAGACTCGCTCCTGGCCCTGTACCAGGCCGAAGAAACGACCATCCAGAACGTCGTCGATTTCCGGGATACGCCCCATGAAATGAAGAAATATCGCGATGCCGATGACTTCGCAGCCGTCTATCCCTTCCTGCCATATCAGTTCTATCTGCTGGCCGACATCCTGACGTCAATCCGCAAGAACAGCGCGTCCGGCCGCAGCTTGTCTTCAGGGGAACGGTCTATCCTCGGCGCCTTCCAGGCCGCTGCCATCCGGGTCAGCCAGGCTGAAGAAGAGGCCCTGGTGCCGCTCTATGCCTTCTATGACAATATCGACCAGGTCATCGACCATACCCATAAAATCGTCATTGAACGGGCCTTGCAGAACCCCAAGGTCAATCCCGACGCCGACCCGGACTGCTTTGCCGTCAATGTCCTCAAAGTGCTCTTCCTGTTGAAGTACGTCGACGGTGTCCCTCTGACAGAAAGCAATCTGGTCAACTTCATGGTCACCCAGATCCACGAAGACAAGGCCGAACTGCGCCGTCACGTCGGCCAGGCCTTGCAGCTGCTCATCCGCAATCTCTACGTCGCCCAGAAGCAGGATACGTATACCTTCCTGACTGATGACGAACAGGATATGGACCGGGCCATCCGCAGCCGGAATATTTCCCTGGCCGATACGATTACCGAATTGAGCAACCTCGTCTATAACGACATCTACCCCGTCAGCCGCTACAAGGCCAACAAAGGGAAGGGCCAGTATACCTTTGGCTTCAACAAGGCCATGGACAACCGGCCTTTCGGCGGTCATCAGAACAACGCCATGGGTCTCCGTATCCTGACGCCGTATTATGACGACAGCAATCCGTCGGACCCCTTGTCCATCAGTATGCTCAGTAGCCGTAATCAGGAAGCCGTCCTGGTTCTTCCGTCGAATCGCAATGACTATTACCTGGAAATGCAGCAGGCCCTGCAAATCGAAGACTACCTGCGCAAAGTCGCCGACCCGCAGCAGGGCAAGTCGACGCTCCTGCGCGGTGTCAAACAGACCGAAGCGACACAGCGCCGGGAAGCTGCCAAGCAGGAACTGATGGAAGCCATCGGCCAGGCCGAAGTCTACGTCAACGGCTCCATCGTGGCGACCATCCGGACCCACGACCCGAAGCTCCGTATCCAGGCCGCCCTGGAATCCCTGCTGGAAACGCTGTATTACCATTTGAAGGACATTACGGCGCCGAGAGAGGAACAGGATTTGAAGGAACTCTTTGCCCATCAGGGGAAGGGGATGGAACTGTTCCCGCTCAAAGAAGACAGCCACATGGCCAATCAGAATGCGCTGCGCGAAGTCAAGATGAAAATCGAGGAACGGACGCGGAATTACGAAACGATTTCCCTGAAGAGCCTGCTCGACCTGTTCACGGCACCGCCTTATGGCTACAGCGAAGCCGATACGAAATGGCTCGTCGCCATGCTGTTCCTCAAGGGCGAGTTGGCGGCGTCTATCGACAAAGAGCCAGTGAACCGCTTTCATACGTCGCCGGAAGAGCTGACCAGTTACTTTACAGGCAAGCGCAATGAAGAACGACTCCTCTTCCGCGTCAAGGCGACTATCGACCCCAAGGCCTTGCGGAAATCCAATGAAATTATGAGGGAATTCTTCCATCATAGCGAATCGTCGGACGACCCGGACCGGGTCATGGCTAAAATGAAGGACTATGCGGCCAACCTCCTGCATCAGCTGGCCGGCAAGGCACCCATGTATCAGCTGCATCCCCAGTTCCCGGGCAAAGGTGTCCTGGAATCGGTGAAACGCCAGTGGGACTACTTCATGGGCATCAAGCGGACCGATGTCTTCTTCAAGGAGCTTTTGAAGAAATCAGATGACCTTCTCGACTTGGCCGAAGACTTGCAGCCCGTCTACACCTTCCTGGACAATCAGAGTCAGCAGCAGATTTTCCTCGATAAGGGCGTGAAGCCGCTCAAGCTCTACGACAACAATAAGGAATACCTGCTGGATACGCCGGAATTGGCCGACCTGGCCGAACGCATCCGGACCATCGTGCGCAATCCGTCGCCGTACAAACGAATCAAGGATTTGCCGGCCCTGAACGACGCCTTCCTCCAGGCCTATCTGGTCATCCTCGACCGGATCGGAAAGGAAGTCCAGGACGCTATCGGACTGGATGAACAGGACGTGACCAAGGCCTTGCAGGGCAAACCCTATGAAAAGAACTACCTGCCCCAGGTCCACAAGGCCTATCAGGACTTGAAGGATAAGGCCGGTCAGGAAAATAATATTTCCCACATCTTGGGCTATAAAGATAAATCGGCCAGCCAGAGCCAGTACTATTTAGCTCTCTTTGACCGCAAGGACGAAGAAGAAGTACGGCGCCAGGCCGAAGCCGCTCGCAAGGCACAGAGCGAAGCCAAAAAGCCCGGTCAGCCCGAGGCGGCGCCGCCACAGCCGGCTAAGAAATTCTGTACCATCCGGGCTCGTGAACTCGACCCGCGCAGTACCGTCGTCATCCGCAGCCAGGCCGATATTGACGACTATGTAGAACGCCTCCGCCAGAAACTAGAAGCAGCCCTGGCGGACGTCGATGAAATCCGCCTGCTTGATTAAGGAGTATGTCATGAATAAAACAGCCATCCGTAACTTTGCCACTTGGGCCCGTGTTACCTTACAAGAAAATATGCGCCAGCGTGCCGGCCTTTTGGGCATCACGCCGACGGCCATCCTGGAACCCCTGCCGGCGTCGACGTCGGAAATCCAGTATTTTGACATGGGTACAGCCACGCCGCTCACTGTCGAAGGGACGGCTGTCCGCACCCGGAAAAAGCTGACTGAACGCCTGCTCCAGGACCGGGAACGCGACTATGGGACGGCCTATCAGAACTTGATTGAAACCATGGCTTCGACGTGGTTCAACCGCCTCATTGCTATCCGTTATATGGAAGTCAACGACTATTTCCCGGATCACATGCGCGTCTTGTCGTCCGATGTACCGGACAAGGTAGACCCGGACCTGGTCTCGACGCCTTTTGAATCGGACCTGGAATTCACGCCAGACGAAGAACAGCAGATACTCGACTGGAAGGACCATAATCAGAACGATGTCCTGTTCAACTTCCTGTTGCGGAAGCGCTGTCACGAAATCGGCCGGTGGATGCCCGACTTCTTTGAAGGCGACGACGATGTGAGCGATTATTTCCTGCAATTCAGCTACATCGACCCGAACGGCGTCGTCTCGCACTTGATCCACGATATCCCGGAAGAGGACTTCCAGGACCAGGTGCAGATCATCGGCTGGCTCTATCAGTATTACAACTCCGAATGGAAAGACGAAGTCTTTGCCAAATTGAAGAAAAACGTCAAAGTCTCGAAAGAGAATATCCCCGCAGCGACCCAGCTGTTCACGCCGGACTGGATCGTCCGCTACATGGTGGAAAACTCCCTGGGCCGTCTCTGGCTGGCCGGTCATCCTGATGACGAGTTACAGGCCAAGTGGAAATACTACGTCCCCGAAGCACAGCAGGAACCGGATGTCGCCCAGGAACTGACGGCACTGCGGGCCGATTATGCCCGTCTCCAGCCGGAAGACCTGACCGTGCTGGATCCCTGCTCCGGCAGTGGCCATATCCTGGTCTATGCCTTTGACGTCCTTATGGATATTTACCAATCCCAGGGCTATACGGAACGGGAAGCTGCCCAGAGCATCCTGGCCCATAACCTCTACGGCCTGGACATCGACGACCGGGCCTATCAGCTGACGTATTTCTCGTTGATGATGAAAGCCCGCCAGTACGACCGGCGCCTCTTTTCACGGGAACTGCGGCCCCAGGTCTGCGCCATCGAAGAAAGCAACGGCCTGACCAAGTGGAGCGATATGCGGGGCCAGGTCGAAGCTGAACAGATGAGTTTGGAAGACCAGTTTGTCAACCTCGCCGATGAACTCATCGATACCTTCCGGGACGCCAAGAACTACGGCAGCCTCTTGCAGGTCGAACCGGGCAACTACGACGGCCTCCTCGACTATATGCAGCAGCTCCTCGACGAAGGCTGTAATAACCTCTTCCTCAGCGGTTGGCTACAGGAAGTAGCCGAACGGATGCCAAAACTGGTCCGTCAGGCCAAACTGCTCAGACAGAAATACTGGGTTTGCGTCACCAATCCGCCGTATCTCGGATTGAGAAGCTTTAATATGAATATGAACCAGTTTGCTAAGAAAAAATTCCCTGACAGCAAATCTGATTTGTTTGCCATGTTCATGGAACGAGGCAACGCCTTTGTTAAGCCAAACGGTTTCCAGGCCATGATTACTCAGCACGCCTGGATGTTCCTCTCCAGTTATGAAAAGTTACGGGAAAAAGTGCTACAAAAGACCATCATCAATATGGCCCATTTAGGACCACGTGCATTTGATGAAATCGGTGGAGAAAGGGTTCAGACAGTTGCTTTTAATATTTGCAAACGAAAAATTGATCAGTATTACGGAGTATTTATAAAATTAATAGAATATCATGGCGAAAAAGAAAAGGAAAAAGGGTTTTTTGATGAAAGAAATAGGTGTTGCGAATCAGATTATACATTTTATGAAGTTCCAGACAATATGATTGTTTTTGGTCATTCAGAAAAATTTATATCCAACTTTAAAAATAAATTGGTTAATGAAGCGATAAATTCTAGGGTTGGTCTAGATACAGGCAATAATGATAAATATATAAGGCTCTGGCATGAAGTTTATTTTAATAGAATTCAATTCATGGCTAAAGGCGCAGAAGATGTAAAAGGAATTTGTAAATGGGTTCCACACACGAAAGGCGGTCAATTTCGTAAATGGTATGGTAATATTGAAAATATAATAGCATTTGATTTTCAGAGTTATAATGAATTACTTAATTCAGGAAATCATTTGCCATCAAAGCAGTTCTATTTTTTAGAAGGCATTACTTGGTCGAGGATAAGTACATCAAACTTTGCTGTTCGGTATTCACCGCCTGGTATGGTATTTAATTCTGCGTGTCCAACTGCATTTGCAGAACATAAGAAGCTCTTGTACGCTTTAGGTTTGATGAATTCTAAAATTGTATATTCTTATGTTATGGCATTGAGCCCAACAATGAATTTTCAAGTAGGATATATAGAAAAAGTACCATATATATTAAATCAAGATTTTGAACCCAGCGTACTCGATTTGGTGCAGGATTCTATTAATTTATCCAAAGCCGACTGGGATTCCTTTGAAACGTCGTGGGACTTCCAGACCCATCCGCTATTGGCTCCATCTGCTTTGGATATGGCCGGCCTGATTACGGCGAAACAGCCAACGCTGGCCGAACGGTATGAACAGTTCAAAGCCGTCTGTGAAGATCGTTTTGACATCCTCCAGGAAAACGAAGAAGAGTTGAACCGCATTTTCATCGACATCTACGGCTTAAAGGACGAATTGACACCGGATGTGGCCCCTAAAGACGTGACGGTCCATCAGATTTTTGACAGCAAAGACGACGTTCCCGACGACCTTCAGGGCAGCAATTACGTCTTGACCAAGGAAGACGTCATGAAGTCCCTCTTGTCCTATGCCGTAGGCTGCCTCTTCGGCCGCTACTCCCTGGACACGCCGGGCCTGGCCTATGCTGGCGGCGAATGGGATTCCGGCAAATACCAGACCTTCATTCCCGACGATGACAACGTCGTGCCCATTACAGACGAAGAATACTTTGACGACGACTTGCCGTCCTTCATCTGCGCCTGGCTGAAAAAGGCCTTTGGCCGGGAAAACTTCGAGGCTAACCTGGAATTCCTCACGGATGCCCTGGGGACACGCGGCGCGACGCCTAAGGAAAAACTCCGCAACTATTTCCTCAAGAACTTCTACAAGGACCACTGCAAGACCTATCAGAAACGGCCGATTTACTGGCTTTTTGACAGCGGCAAGGAAAACGGCTTCAAGGCCTTCGTCTACATCCATCGCTGGACCAAGGATACGGAAGGCCGGGTTCTGCTCTACCTGCACAAGGTCCAGAGCAAGTATGAAACGGAATTGCGGGCCATTGACATGAATCTGGAAAACTTATCGGATAAGCGCCGGGCAGCGCGGCTGGAAAAACGAAAAGACCACCTGCAAAAGCAGCTGGCCGAAATCAAGGACTATGATGAAATTTTAGACCACATGGCCAACGAAAAGCTGACCATGGACCTCGACGACGGCGTCAAAGTCAACTATGAAAAGATGCAGACCGACCGCGAAGGCGTGACCTATCCGATTTTGGCCAAGCTCAAATAAACGCATGAAAGGAACGACATGGAAGCATTAACCCTTAGGGACATCAAAGAGAAATTACACAGCCTTTTTGGCGAAGATAACCGCCTGGTCTTCTGGTATGACGGGGAAGGGGACTTTGAAGACATGGTAGACACGCTGGTCCCGGACGATGTCACCGTCCTCCGTCTGACTGGCTGCAATGCCTTTCGGGCCAAGCTGCGCCTGGAACACGAAGACCCGGACGGACGGTACTTGATCTATGCGCCCTTTACCAAGCCCGACGTGCGCCAGAACGTGCTGGAAGACACGCTGCTTTATTCCAAGGAGTTTTACGCCGACCAGTTGTCTTACTTCATGGCCGACGCCCATATCCCGTCGCGCCTGCGCTCGGCTATGGAACGGCTGAAACCCTTCTTCTTCGGTCCTGGCGGCCGCTCGTCGGCGAAAGTACGGGCCGAAGCTGCCCGGCGCCGGGAGGACTTCCTCGAACGGTCGCGGGAATTCGATTGGTACACGGCGGAAGAAAAGACGCTCTGCCGCGTTGCTATCTGCACCCTCGTCCAGGCCCGTAATACCACGGTGGACGACCTCTTTTACGGTCTCTTTGCCGACAGTGATTCGGCTATGATGGCCCATTGGCAGCAGATTCAGGACTTCGGCCTGGCAACGCCTTTCTGGGACCTGTGCAAAGAACGGTTTGGCTATGAAGCGCCGGAACCGGACCTGGACTCGCTCATCCTGGCCCTTTTCGCCGTGACGACCTTCCGCGATGACCTAGACAAACTGCCCAAACCTTGGCAGCTTTATGCCCAGGACAGCGTCCAGAGCCGTGTCAACAATTGCAACGTCCTTCTCGACAACATGATGAACCACGTGCTCTACCAGGACCGCTACGACGCTTTATCGGCTAAGGCCGCCAGCCAGCTCGACGCCAAGAACGTCTTGAGCAAGCTGCCGCTGGAACTATTCCTCCATACGTCGTCCTTTGCCTGCATCGATGAGCTCTTCATCCAATGGGTCAATGACCGCCTCGTCGGCCTGGACCCGAATGGGGAAGTCGGTGGCCTGTCCCTGGAAGCTCTGTGTGATTTACGGCTGAAACTTCATTTCGGCCAGCATTTCCGGTCGGAATACTCGCTGCTCCTGGCGGCGCAGAAGCTCTTGGCCCGGCAGGATTACGAACCGCGGACGACCTTGAAAGAATTGACCGAAACGTACTGCCAGAGCGATTACCAAATCGATACGGAGTACCGCCATTTCTTCACGGCCTATGACGCCCTGGATGGCGAAAATCCGGGTCAGTTCGACACTTTGCGGGCCCTGGTCCAGAACTTCTACCAGAATGCCTTCTTAGAGCCGCTGCTGTTGCAGTGGAACGAAGCCTATGGCAGCGATTACCTTCAGGAAATCGTGCCGCGCCAGCGCTATTTCTATCAAGATGAAGTCCGGCCTGTCAAAGAGAAAGTGGCCGTCCTCATTTCCGATGCCTTTCGCCTGGAAGCCGCCAAAGAGCTGGCTGTCCGGTTCCGGGACGATGAAAATTGCTCAGTCGAGGAGAAAGTCCGCATGGCGCCGCTGCCGTCTATTACCCTGTTGGGGATGGCCGAGCTGCTGCCTCACGATACGCTGGAACTGACCCGGGATGATACGCCCAAGGTTCTGCTCGACGGCAAGCCTTGTGTATCGACAGCGCAGCGGGAAAAACTGTTGCAGCAAGGGAATCCTCGTTCGGCAGCAATTCTTTATGATGAACTGACTGCCATGAAAGTATCGGAACTGAAAAGCTTTTCTGCTGGGAAAGAAGTCATCTACGTCTACCATAACCGAATCGATGCGACAGGCGAAGCCTCGAAAACGGAGAACTCCGTCTTTCAGGCGGCAGATCAGACGATTGACGAACTCTTCAGACTGGTCAAACGCCTGTCCAAGAGCGGCAATATCTATCGCTTCCTGATTACGGCCGATCACGGCTTCCTGTACACCCGCAAGGCCCTCGACCCGACGGATAAACTGGACACGGTCGAAGCCGGGAAGACCTGGATGACTGATCGCCGGTTCCTGTTGACGGACCAGCCGGTGGACCGAGAAGGAATTTACTCTATTCCCTTAGGGAAGAGCCTGGGCAATGAAGACACGCGTTCTATCGTCCTGGCCAAGGGCATGAGCGTCTTTAAATGCCATGGCGGCATGAACTATGTACACGGCGGCTCATCCCCGCAGGAACTGCTGGTACCGTGCCTTTTCATCAGCACGCGGAAAGGTCTCGTCGATACGGAAGACGTCGGCCTGGCCCTCATCAACGATATTCGGAAAATCACGGCTTTCCACGTCAAATTCAGCTTCTACCAGGAACAAGCCATCAGTGACGTCGTCAAGCCCGTCACTTATCGGATACGCTTTGAAACGGGCAGTGGTGAAATCATTTCCAACGAAGTCCTGTACCGGGCGGAAAGTAAGGCTGCCGCTCCCGGTGACCGTATCGTCGTCTTGTCCTTTGATTTGCAGAAGAAGAATTATGACCTCAACGACCGCTACTACCTGAAGGTCATCAATGAAAAAACGGGTCAGGAAACCCTGGCCCGCGAAGTCGTCATGGATCTGCCCGACGTAGAATTATAATGACCATCCCTTGTAAAGTTCTTCTTCTGTCTTTTCCATAGCTGTTTTCTTGGTGTAATGGCGTTGGTCGTCCTGCCAATGGATGGCGATGCGTCCTGTTTCACTTTTTATGGCTTCGTCCATGAGGTCGTTTAATTTCTGGACAGCCGCCTTGGCAATGGGCCGCGGTGGTGTCGGAGAAGCCCCTTTGAAAGGCTTTTCAAGGCCTTGAGAATTGTGGGCTTTGGCACGGAAATTTCCGCTTTGGCAGCGTGGCTGATCTTGATGGAGTTCCTTATACATGGCAATCCGTTCCTTCGTCGGTTTTACTTCAAAAATGGTAACGTCCTGATCCGGCCCTTCTTCATGCAATCGCACTTTATACAGCGGAGCTTTGCCCTGATCCATGTCGTCGCCGGTACGAATTGCCAAGGCTCGCCATTCCCGTTTTTCGGGATCGAAATTGACTTCTCCCGTCAAATAATACTCTTTCCCCTGGTATGGTCCGTGCATCAAGTCCTTCAAGGGCTGGCGGCCGAGGACCTTGCAGTAGGGCTGGACTTTTCGGGCCAATTTTTCGGCGAACAGGATTTGATTCAGTGCGTAATTCCTTTCCAATTGGAGCCGTTTGTCGTGGAAGGCGCGGAGCTGTTTTTCCTTGCCCTTCAAGTCGCTGTAGGCTCGGTTGGCGGCTTTCCGGTTGGCATCATTTTTTGCTTTTAAAGATGCATGGATCGCGTCGATGTCACTTTGTTTTTCAGCTTGGAGTTTGTCCCATTGGGCCATCTTTTTTCGGCAGTTGTCATAGGCTGTCGTGACCCGGCGGTTCCTCCTGAGGAAGGCCTTTTCTTCTTCCGGGGTCCGCTTGTCGTTCAAGTGTTTCCGGATGGCTTTCAGCGTTCCCTGGAGACCTAGGAGACGCTGTTTTTCTTTGCGCCAATCTTCGCCCAGGACGCTGGCAATGGCTTCGTCCTGTAGTGGTTTTTCTTCCCACACTTCACAACGGGCCTGGCGGTATGTTTCCCTGGCATCGTCGACAATCTGTTGCAGCCGGAGCTCTTCGTCTCGCATACGTAGATCCAAATCGCCGGCAGTGATAATGAGGGGATCGCCTTGTACTTTTCCTTGCTGTTGTTGGGCTTCTTTTACTTTGTATTGCTTAAGCCGGACCAGCTGGAGGGCCCTTGCCAGGCGGCGGATTTGCAGGTCGTTTACGAAAAGCATCAGCATCTGTTCCTGCTTTGATTTTTCGGTGAAGGCCTTTACCCGTTCTTCCGTTTCGGCCTGCTCGGCTTCGTCAGAGGTATCGGGGTCTACGTCGTTGAGGGCGAAGTTATCGCGTTTCATTTCCTCGTCTTCCATATCCCGCAGTTTTTCCATAATGGCGTCGTTCCGGTAGGCTCTTCCGAGGTGGGGAGCAGCCGTCCGATTCACCAGTTCGGCTTCGTCAAAACGCCCCTGCTCGACGAGTTCGTCGTAGCGGTCGGCGTTATTTTTTTCCGTGATTTCGGCGTCGATGCCGCGCTCCCGGAACATCTCGTTGACCCGTTCGGCCCAGCGCTTGCGCATAGTACGAAGCACCGATTTTGGTTTGAATTCCCGACTGCTCAGATAGCCGCCAGTCTTCTCGCCGCTAGCCGTTTCACGGTAACGCTGGAAGAATTTATCCGGCCCCAGCGGCCGGTCAGCTTCCTGGATTTTTTCGCAGAACATGAGGTGCGCGTGGATGTTGGTATGCCCCTGTTCCAGCGACGAATCCTTACTGTGAATGGCAAAGGTGTAGGCGTAGTTGTCGATATGGAATTCTGTCATGAACCCTTTTAACAAGGCCATGTTATCCTCGAGGGAGAGTTCTTCCTGGAGCCCTATTTCGATTTCCCGGTAAGCTGTTCCGCTCGGGCTGCGATGGTCCTCGGCCTCTTTCCAAAACGTGCCGGCATTGTCGTGAGCCCAGGCCGGAAGATTGCCACTTTCCGCAAGGACAAAGTCTTCCTGACGTCCCTTCAGATGGGCATACTTATCTTGGCGGGCGATGTAGTCGAAATGTAATTTGGCGGATAATTTCCTGCCATCTTTTTGGCGTGGCTGGACCTTCATCGAAAGATGGAAATGGGCCATGAGGATAACTCCTTTCCGTTTGTACGGGCCTTTAGGGCCCAAGCCGTAAGGCTTCCGCGAAAAGTCGCGGCACCCCTTTCGCCGGGTGGAAGCGCACACCATTCCGAACGAATGGGTAAGTGCGCATTTGTCTGTCTTGGAACGCCCTATAGCAAAGTCGATATATTGATTGTTGGCCGAATTTTGACTGGAAGGCCCACTGTTTTTGGAGCCCACTATAGTCTGATCGTACGATCGTTTTGGAGGGGATGTCAAGTAAAAAAGGACTTTGCATGATGGCATATGCCTTCTTGCAACAGTCCCTTTCCGGTTATTTACGCCTTCTTCATTTTTATGATATTTGTCAGACTGATGCCTCGTCACATTGGCTTTCCATATAGATCGTTTCTGGAGATACATCAATGGTTCCGTCAGCCCAAGTAATGATGCCGTGAAAAATGGCAGGCTTCTCGAATACGGCCTTATCTTTCAATGGGGCAAAGGCGGGGCCTTTCAGTTTCTTGGTGTCGAACCAGCGCGTTTCTCCGTTCGAGAATGTGACTTTTAGAATCTGATTTGGGCGGGGCATTACGGCGGTGACCCGGAGTTCATATCTTTGCTTGTACCTGGCCAATGTAGCCCGGCTTATGCCCGTAATTTCCACGACTTCTTTGTAGGTATGAGTCTTCAAGAGCTCCATGGCATTATCGATGACTGCTTTTTTATAAGGCGGCCGTCCTTCTCGATATCCGGCCTTGGTTTTTGCTATCGCCTTCCCGGCAGCAGTCCGTTTCAGAATCATGGATCGTTCAAATTCGGCGAAGGCCAACATGAGGGTCAGCGTCAGTTTTCCGACGGCTGAATTGTCGATTCGGCCGATATTCAAAATGTTGACGACGATGCCTCTATCGGAGAGCTGGCGGACCGTCCGCAAGCCGTCTTCCACGTTCCTGGCGAACCGGTCGAGCTTACAGCATACCAGCTCGTCACCTGGCGCCAGTTTCCGAAGTAAGGCTTCAAATTTAGGTCGGGTTGTCGTCTTCCCGGAGTATTGTTCACAGATGATATTTTCTTTAGCGACGCCGGCATGAATCAATTCTTGCTGTTGCTCTTCTAGCGAATTTCCTTTCAGCTGAATCAATGCTGAGACACGAGCATAGCCGTATTTCATGGGTAGGACCTCATTTCCAAGTCATCGTTATGAGTAAGAGTTATGATACTCGATGGATGTCATTATTATATCATATTTTGGGTTATCTCAAAACCTAAGACTTTTGATAAAAGCGTAGCTCATGCTACACATGTGCATGTGTAGCATGGTTCAACTCATTCTTAACCTTACTCAGAAATTATCTTTTAAAAGTTCTTTTCGGCCGCGAAGGTAAATGTTTTCGGCCGCATTTTCATCATCATTGACGACTTCTTTTTCGCCGTAACCACAACTATGACAGATGAATCGGTGTTCATCGCGATCGCGTTTTGTATTCGTGACTTCGCCACATTTGGGACAGGTCCGGCTGGTGTTGCGCGGGTCGCAGAAGAATACGCATTGATGGCGTAAGGCCGCAAGGTAGATGAACGCGTCACTGAAATTACGATAGGACCATCCTTTTCGCAATTTATTGAAATGCAGATCTTCTAAAACGAATATCGTATCGGGAGATTCTCTCTCTACGATTTCCTTTGCGACAATGACATCTTTTGCAAAAAGATTCTTGTGGTAATCGTCTTTCGTGACACCCTCACAAGGGATAGAGTAATCCTCTGCGCTATACCGTTTGGCTCCTTTGTCCAATGAGTAAGTCGTGGCAATATTGATTTCCCCGCGGTCGATACCAACGATGTTGGTATCCGGGTTGACGTCCATGTTAGCTGTCGGATTTGGGAACATCAATGTCAAGTACCAGGTTCCGTAGATTGGCTGCAAGTAAACTTCGATGGCTTCCCAGGACGCGGGCGGTTCCGGTATTCCTTCAGGGATAGTAAAGGCTATATGTTGGAAACCGTCTACCAAATCTAAGCAGCATATTTTCTTGGTGAAATCTATGTTGAAAGTTGGTTTGCGCAAGTATGGAATGGTAAGATGTTTTACATTCTTTTCGTCATACTCACCGAAGACAATCAACGCTAATTTTTTATCAGACTCTTGACGTCTATAGGCCATTTTCACGGTGTGTTTGATGCTAATTTCGTAAACACCATGAAGCAATCTTTGAGCTAATGCGCGGGCTGATTTCAGGTATTCCTTTTTGCAGGCAGAAACATCCATATGCTTTTCTCTTGCCAGTTTCCAATACTTGGTCCGTGAAAAAGTATTGCAGGCTTCTTTGTAGTTGTTCCAGGTCGTTTGCAACGCTTCGCGTTCTTTCTCGGTCGGCAGTAACTGTAACGTTAAGTAAGTGTATTTTGCGCGTTCATTGGTTTTCATGGTCATTCGCTCCTTTGGGTGAAATCTTTTCCAGAACCACTTGGTTCTTGCTTTTACGCGCAACAAAAAACATGGGGCTGGGATGTAGGCAAGGGCAGCTCGCTGTACACTTTACCCTTGCCGGAGTCCCGGCCCCATGTTATATTTTTGCGCCAAAAGCAACCCCTAAAAGTTAGGTCTGTTTTTTCTCCGTTAGGACTCTTTTGGCAAAAAAACAAAAGCCCCGCGCGTTCTGCACGGGGCCTTCCGGTCATTCGATGCCGTATTCTTTATATAATTTTTCTCTGAGGGCCTCATCGTCGAGGGCGTCATAGAAGTCCTGCAAGCGGCCGTCGGCTTTCATCCGTTTCCACAAGGTCGCTACTCGGTTTTCGCCTTCCTCCAGTCCTTCCTTGAATCCTTCCTTGAATCCTTCTCTTCGCTCCTCCATCATCCATTGTTCTAATTCCGAACTCATGGCGAACACCTCCTCGCTATTGTATTATTTATTCTCCCAGTCCTTTCTCTAAACCACTTTCCAGGTACAGGTGGCGATGCTTTGAAGGACGGTCTTTCCGATTCCTTGGGTCTTTCAGCCATTCCTGGAAGTCTTTCTGGATTTCCGGATCATTTGCCGCCCGGATAATCATGTCGAGGAAAGGGTTCAATTCGGAATCAGGTCTTTCCTCAAAGGGTTCCGGGGTCCAGTTTTCCAGTTCTTTCATATCGCTCATCGCCTTTTCCTAGCCTCCTTTTTGCGCTATCCCTGGCGAATCGTCAGGGGGGGATTGACTACGAACATTTGCTTCTGCTTCTGTTTCTGGCACGTGGTACACAGCCGAGGCCATTGCCTTAAGATGAGCTGCTCTTCACGCTGGTTTTCAGTCATTCGATACCGTATTCTTTATATAATTTTTCTCTGAGGGTCTCATCGTCAAGGGCGTCAGAGAAGTCCTGCAAGCGGCCGTCGGCTTTCATCCGTTTAAACAAGGCTGCCACTCGGTTTTCGCCTTCCTCCAGTCCTTTCTTGTATTCTTCCTTGAAACCTTCCTTGAAACCTTCTCTTCGTTCCTCCAGCAGCCACTGTTCCAATTCCGAACTCATAGCAAACACCTCCGCATCGTTCTATTTGAACGATAGCACAATCGCTATTGAAAGACAAGAGTGGAAAGACGGCGTAGACAGGGGCACAACTACACATACACATGTACACATACACATGTGTATGTGTAGTGCTATTAAAATCCTCTCTTACAAAAGATACCCAGTCGGAGCCTTGTGTGCATGGGCTTTCACGTGTCTTTTCAGCCCGTCAGATCGTGACCGCAAGGAAAGGCAAGACGGCTGCCGAAACGGACCGCCGTGGAGAAAAGGACTCTTTTCTTCTCAGAAAAAAGGGAAATGGCTATACCGTGACGAAATATAGCATTAGGACCATTATTGATGGATAACCGTTGATGAGGCAGGTGGAGAATATGGACGAAGACGCAAAGGCCAGGGCATTAAAAGCCTTAGAAGAACTACAGGAGCAAATGAGAGGCGAAGCTGAAAAAGCCGGTCTCCGGACAGAAGAAGACGTCATTCGATTGGTAAAAGAAATACGGCATGAAGATGATTCAAAACCGGAAGCAAATGACGAAAATCAATGACTGTGCGGCTCATAAAGGAGGCATGAGGTGATGAAGGTAAGCTATCCCGCTATTTTCTATGAAGAAAAAGAGGGCAATTACACCGTATTCTTTCCTGATTTCCAGCAGGTCACTTGCGGTGATGATTTAGCGGATGCCGAGTTCATGGCAAAGGATTGTTTGTCCCTGTCTATCACCATCGAAAAAGAAGATCGGCACAAAATACCGAAGCCGACGCCCATCGAAGACCTGGACATACACTGCATCGATTCCGAAGATTGGGAATATGTGCGGTCTTTTGTCAAAATGATAGAAGTCGACATATAGCACACTATTTTTCCGCGGCGCAAACTACGAATAAAGCGCTCCAGACATTCAGCATCTGGAGCGCTTTATAGTATACGCGTCATGATTCGTAAATGATATAGATTGCTTCATCGTCCTTTAGCTGTTCCCGTTCCTTGCATAGGCTCACCGGGGTTGCCGGCGGAAGGGACAGCTTATCCTGCCTCATTCCCGACAGATGCAGGGTCAGCGCTGTCCGGGCGGCTTCGATGGCCTGGGGGACGTCCCGGCCCCAGGTTATGCATCCCGGCAAATCGGGGAATGTCACATGGATTCCGTCTGGTCCCTTCGTGAAGATGGCCGGATAATGCGCTTTCGTAAAGATTCGCTGGAACATCTTATACGTCTGCTGAATGGCAAGAATCGTGTTGATGATGTCTTCGCGTTTTTCCGTTACAGCCTGTTTGGGTAGGGCGTCCCAGCCCATTTCACGACGGAATTCGTCGAACGGATAAGTTTGTGCGTTCTTCACAGCTTGCCATTCGGCTTCCATTTCTGCCAGGGCACGGTGATGCTCTTCCAAGGTAACGCCGCAAAAAGATATTTCGTATAACACGGCGGCTAAAAATTGCAACTTTTCATCCTCTGAAAAATCGCACGGCCAGCAAATATCAACAGCCAGCATATTTTCCCAAGGTTCAAACGTATAGGCATAACTATCCGGCTGATGCTGTTGCTGGGTTTGGCGGATGGCTTTGAGTTCAGCCGTCGAAAAGTGCTGTAATTCCGCTTTCGTATAGCACCTTTCCAGCTGCCATTGGACCAGAGCGGTCCGCACATCACTATACAAATATAATGCAGCGGTCATGAAAGGCCTCTCGTTATCCGGCAGCAAGCATTGCTCGTCTTCCTTTTTGGGAGATAATGTCAGCAGTCGTTGGATGAAATCATAATAGGCTTTCGTAACCCCATGACATCGCCTTTCATCATACACGGTCGGACCCGAATCAGCAGCGCGATGATATTCATACGTCGCCGCCGCCAATTTCTGTGTATCAGCCTGCCGCAAGGCTTCCTGTAAAATCATAAAATCACCTCCCTCAGTGCTCATCGTTTTTTCTCAATCGGTACGACGTCCTGATACATCCAGGCGGCCACGGAGTCATTCCGGATGTAGTCGACATGGAAATGGCCGAAGTACCATTTCTTGTAGGTCATCAGCTCTTCCAGGCCGCTCAGAAGTTGAGAGGTCTTGCAGCCTTCGATCCACTGGGCCATGTCCGCGACCTGGTCGACAAAGCGGGCCGGCGCCGTATGGGTGATGACGTAATCGACGGTGAAATCGTGGGCCGTCAGGTTCTTGGCGGCATTGTCGAAGTTTTCGGCCGATGCCTCTTCCTGGGGCCACCAGGATACGCCAGGCCAGCGCTGTGCCTTGTCCGTCGACTTGGCCCCGCCGAAGGTGAAGAAGGTCTGGCCTTCGAGGGTGAAGACTTCGCCACGCAGCAGGTGATAGAGATTGGGCCGCAGTTCATGAATCCGGCCGCCGGACCAGCTTTTCACCGGATAGCGGCAGAGCTGGTCAAAGTTCTCATGGTTCCCGTCGACGAACAGGACCGTATACGGCAGCTGAGCCAGCCATTCCAGCCACTTATGATCTGTTTCATCCGATTCCCCGACCCAGGGAATCCCGAAATCACCGCAAACGATGACATAATCTTCCGGATTCATATGAATCCCGCGCTGGGCTAAGGCATCCATACCCAGTCTTTCCGGATTGGCATGAATGTCACCGGTAACATAAATCATTCAATCACCTCCGTTTGTCTTTATTATACTGGATTGCCTCAAAACAAGAAATAGGCGGGCGTTTTGAAAGAAAAACTATTCGTCGTTCGTTGGGGGAGTATGATGTTTTTTTGCTGTACATTTGTTCGGTGTTATGATATAATGCATATATAGAAAATATGTTCGCATAACAAATCTTCAAAGATGTTTTACCAGCAGAAACTATGGAACGTATTCTAAGGCATGCCAGAGAATGAATATGGTATAATATAAACAACAGTTTTTCTGACAGCTTTAGAAATCAGCTTATTATGATTGTTGAATCAACCCGTGACTTAGGTAGAATGGGGGTGGAATGATGAGTCAAGATTGCTTCTCTTTCATCATTTATATAATCCATGCATGTGCGAATCAATGGAAGACGTCTCCGTCTAAAGTGTACCATGCATTAAAACAAAGTGGCTGTTTGGATAATTACCTAATTCCTTATTATGATATACTACACACGCAGAGCACAGACTATATTGTAGCAGATGTGGCAACATATCTAAAAGAAAGAGAGGTTGCTGTATGATTGTCTATCATGGGTCAAATTGCGTTGTTGACCATCCTGATATTTACCATTCTTTTCACAATTTAGACTTTGGTAAGGGCTTTTATGTTACAAGTAATCGCCAACAAGCCGAACGATGGGCTAGACGAAAATCTAATTTAAAAAGATCCTCAAAGGCAATTGTTAATATTTACAATATGAATGATTCTATGAAAGAATTAAAAGTATTGAATTTCAGTGAAAATTTATATGAATGGATTGACTTTGTATGCCAGTGCCGAGATGGCGAAACAGGGTATCAGCAATATGATATTATTATTGGTAAAGTTGCTAATGATAAGGTATTTCGAGTGGTAGATATGTACCATTCTGGCATCTGGGATAAAGATAGGGCACTGAAAGAAATTAAAGTTTATCCGACATATGACCAGATTGCTTTTATTACTCAAAAAGCAATTTTGTCAAGTCTTCAGTTTCAAAAATATGAAGAGGTATAATTATGGATGGGGAAGTGCTGGAAAGATATTATCAAGAAAATCTTGAAGAAAAAATCATTGCCTATTTAGCGAAAGTTAAACACATTACTTTACAGCAGGCAATGGACATCTACTACCATAGTCAGTTGGCCGATAAAATACATCAGGGAAAAGAAGGAATCCAATATTTAGATTATAAAGTATTGGCAGAGATTTTATGCGAAACAGAGCCGGAACTTTTTTGTAAAAAATGACCAATGCTTAAGCTATCTGAATTTTTATTTTGTTTTTGGCCGTATTTTGGTGAGGCGAGATGAAGTGTACCAAAATTGTACCCCAATATAGTGGAAATCACGAATATAGGCCTGTTTTTACACAGTATCTTCGATAGAGGCTGTACGCGGCAGAAATCGAACTGCGCTCCGTTATAGGAGGATGGATTCGGCGGAAATATGACCCGGAAACGGGAATTGGCTTTGGGATTTCGGGTCAGAAACGGATTAAGCTGGAAAGCGGCATTGTATTATTTCTTGGAATTCGGTATGATGGTACTAAAGTTATCAAGAAAGAGGCGAGGCCAGTGCTTCAGAAGATACATCTGGAAAATTTTTGTCAGCATGAAAATTTGCAATGGACATCATTACAGAATATAAATTTAATTATTGGTGAAAATAGTAGTGGCAAGACGATTTTATTGAAAGCGCTTTACGCTGCTTTACGCACTTTGGAGCAGTATGGTAAAGGGAATGATAAGCGTGAATTGGCAGATATTTTAGCCGAAAAATTGTACTGGACTTTTCAAGTAGAAGCTCTGGGGGACTTGGTTGAGAAAGGGAAAAATGCGTTGAATTTTTCTATGGTTGAGGACTCGGCCGAGTTTTGTTTTACTTTCGGAAAAGATACGAATATGAAAATCGGCAAAATTCAAAATACCTTTGACACACCGCGTCAGAATAAATCTGTTTTTATTCCTGCTAAGGAAGTCTTATCGCTGTTTAACATCATCTTGAAATCGCGAGATCAAGATTCGCTCTTTGGATTTGACGATACGTATCTTGATTTGGTTAAGGCCCTGCAAATTGCTCCACAGCGGGGGCGGAATTTTGATGCTTTTGCTGATGGACGGAAAAAATTGGAACAGGTCATCAAAGGGAAAATAGAATACGATGATCAAAAGAATGAGTGGTACTATAAACGAGGAAATGCGCGCTTTACGATTGGGATGACCTCAGAAGGGGTAAAAAAGATTGCTATTTTCAATCGATTGCTCTCTAATCGTTATTTGGATAACCACGCAGTTATCTTTATTGATGAACTGGAATCGGCGCTTCACCCGAAGGCCATTTCCGATTATTTAGATATGATTTTTGAATTGTCTCAAGCGGGTATTCAGTTCTTTATTGCGACTCATTCATATTTCGTCGTAAAAAAATTGTATCTTTTAGCTAAAATGCATAGCCTGTCCATTCCGGTATTGTCTTTAACAGCCGATGGGAAGCCATCTTATGACGATATGGAAGACGGGATGCCCGATAATTCTATTATTGATGAATCCATCCGATTATACCAGCAAGAAGTGGATTGGTCGTTGGGAGGATAGGTATGCTTACTTTTGAAGAATCTGGCATGAAATTTTCTTTTGAGGAAGATAGATCCTTTTATATAGAGAAAAGTGAGCTGTATGCATCGTTGAGAGGTAAGGGGATTTCTGTCGTAGAATGTCTTACTCTCAAAGCACTAAGGCGGGGTGTATATGTTCTGTTTATCGAGGCTAAAACATCTGCACCAAACCCTAAAAGTCACGAAGGGATGGCTTTCAACCAGTTCATTGGTGAAATTGCCAAAAAATTTCTTGATTCCTTGTTGATTTGTAGTGCCATTCATAGTGAGGTACAAAGTGTGAGTGGCAGTATTGTATTAGGGAAAGAGCTTCAACGACATTTATATTCTCAACCTAAAATCCAATTCCTCTTAATCATCAAAAATCATCAGAAAGAATGGTGTAATTCAGTACAAGAGACTTTACAGAAACGATTACACGCTCTATTGAAAATATGGAAAGCAGAAGTTTTAGTTTTAAACGAAGAACAGGCAAGGATATTTCACTTATGTCAATCGTAAAGTAGTGATGACTAAGGGGCGAACTGTCTGAATTTTTATTTTGTTTTTGGCTGTGTTCTGATAAGGAGATTTTTCAGAGATGAAGTGTACCAAAATTGTACCAAGATTTAGTACAAAACACGAATATAGGCCTGCTTTTACGAAATGGATGAACCAGGAATGCGATAATTAAGCCATTTTAGTTTGGCAAAATTCAGTAGAGCATAGAATGGGAATAGTTGCAAATTGCCTCGCAAATCGCTCAACCAAGCCGTTTGTGAGGCTTTCTTTTTTTCAAAAGTTCCAAAAGTGTACCAAAAAAATTAAAAAAACTTTTTTTGGGGCCTATTTTTGCCAAATTTCTCGAACAAAAAATATGCATTTTTATACGTATGAAATAAAAATGGTTACAAAGGACACGTAGGTTTGAAATGTGAACATATACACGGCCAACGGCCTTGTGCGTAGGGGACTTGCGTCCCCTGTTAAAACCCTTTTTGGGCCTAGCAGGAATCGACCGTAGGGAGATGCAAGCTGGTTGCCCAAACGGAGAGCTGTGTTGGAGGGGACCACAAAGTGGTGGAGGGGTTCTTCATGGGCGGCCCGCTGCGCGCTGAAGTTATCCCGAAATGTCGTTGGTGATTTGAATTTGTTGCCGCGCAACGACACCTGCGTTCGATTCATATTATGGAAAAATGTGTTTTTTTATATTTAAAATACTTGGAAAAATGTGATAATTTGAGTATAATAGTACTGGAAATATGTGCGATTTTATAATAAAAACTACTGGAAAAATGTGATGGAGGGATGATATGTTCCTAAAGAGAAAGATTGCATCATGGCTTGTTGATTGGAAAAAAAATCCTGAACGGTTGCCATTAATTGTCAAAGGGGCCCGTCAAATTGGAAAAACGGAATCAATTCGTCATTTTGGTAAGACACAGTACAAAAATTATATTGAGATAAATTTTATTTTACAAAAGCAGTATCAGAGTATTTTCGATGATGGATTTGATGTGGATCAAATCATCAAAAACATTACGTTTATCAATCCATCTATCCGCGTTACGCCTCATGAAACACTGATTTTTTTTGATGAAATTCAAGCTTGTATCAATGGGGCTACGAGTCTAAAGGCTTTTAAATTAGACGGTCGATATGATGTAATATGTTCGGGTTCTTTGATGGGCATCAACTATCAGGAAATCGAGTCGAATAGTGTTGGCTACAAGCAAGACTATGTAATGCATTCACTGGATTTTGAAGAATTTCTGTGGGCCAAGGGGTATCAGGAATGCCAGATTGAAGATATATATCAGCATATGCAGGAAATCCAGCCTTTATCGGCGTCACAGATGCAGGCTCTGCGTGCTGTATTCGGTGAATATATGGTAGTCGGCGGGATGCCAGCAATCGTGTCACGATTTATACGTCAAAATGATTATTCTGGTATTTTGCAGATGCAGCAGCAAATTCTGATTGACTATGAAGAAGATATTACGAAATATGCAGGGGGACTCGACAAAACGAAAATTCTCAATGTCTATCGGGCTATTCCTGTGTTTTTGGGGAAATCAAATAAAAAGTTCCAGATTTCTAAAGTGGCTCATGGAGCACGGAATCGGAGTTATATTGGTGTTGTCGAGTGGCTGGAGAATGCAGGCATCGTTAATATTTGCTATAATTTGGAAATGCCCGAATTACCGTTGAAGGGAAATTATAATCCTACTGATTACAAACTGTATTTTGGTGATCCAGGCCTTTTGATTGGCTCTTTAGATGAAGAAGCGCAACAGGATTTGCGGAATAACCGAAACTTCAATATTTACAAAGGAGCTATTTATGAGAATGTGGTCAGTGATATGCTGAAAAAACAAGGATATCCTTTGTTTTTCTATAAGAATACAAAAGCAACGGTTGAAATGGATTTCATGGTGCGAGATATGCACTCTTTAATACCGATTGAAGTCAAAGCGAAGAATGGGTCAACGATTTCGCTTCATAAAATGATTACGAAAGATTCATATGCGGATATTCATTACGGTATCAAATTAGGAAATTTAAATATTGGATTCAATGGGGAGTTTTACACATTTCCTTATTTTTTGACTTTCTTGTTGAAGCGTTTTCTGTCTGAACGAATGATGTGATGTTTAAATCGTCAAAGAACGCCAGCGAAAAGATTACGGCCTTGCATAATGATTTTGGAATTGATTTGACACAAGAAGGAGAGGGGGATTTGAAAATCATGTGCAATTTAGGAGAGGGATTGTATGAAGATGGCCTGATGAAGGGAAAATTAGAGTCAGCTTTGGAAATGCTCAAGGATGGTGTGGAGCTAGACAAAGTCGTAAAGTATACCAAACTATCACTTTCCATCATCAAGGAACTTGCTGAACAAAATAAATTGATTTAGAAGCAATTACAAAATACCGCCACGGGGGAAGAAACCATTGGCGGTATTTTTATCGAAATTTTCTCCTATTTTTTCGGACTCATATGCGGCTTCGCCGCGACAAACTCACGATTGTATTATGGCCATGTGCCATTCATCATAAATTCCGGCTATGCACAGAATTCACGCGGGCTCGCCACGTGCGAGCCCCTACGATGCGGCTTCGCCGCGACAAACTCACGATTGTATATGATCATGTGCCATTCATCATAAATTCCGGCTATGTACAAAATTCAGGCGGCCTTTTTGGCCCGTCAGGCGCCGACCATAAGAAGGCGCAGGACGGTTGCCAAAACGGACAGCTGTGGCTGTCCGCCTTTATCAGGATGACCTCTACAGAATCGCAGCCAGGCGATAAATGGAAACAACGTTCACCGGATACAAAATATACACGGCCAACGGCCTTGTGCGTAGGGGCCGGCCCGGACAGGGCGGCCCGCTGTAAGATTCAACCATAGCCTGTTCTGATATAATGGCAGGCCTTTACGAATTTGAAATGGACGAAGCAAACAGGCGCTGTCTTCGCGTGACAGCGCCTGTTTTACTAGGTTTTTGATGATTGAATTTTTCAAGTAGACGGCAATGTCTACCTGTGATATACTGAATCCGAGGTTCTGCCTAAAACGGTAGGCGGTTGGTCCCTTGCTTTTCCAGGAGGGACTTTGTGTGCCCCTCCAATCCAAATGGAAAGGAGGGGAGGACAATGACTTTAACGGTGGATTTGTTTATCAGTATACTATCTTTCGGTATGGCCGCATTTGCCATCGGTTATGCCCTAGGTCAGAGTTCAAATAAAACGCAAAAATAGCCGCCAGAGACCCCCATCTTAAGCGACTATTTTTGTTGACTTATCGGGGCCAACCGTCTATCGGCAGGACCTCTTTTCATGTCTATTATAACGTCATTTATTCATCTTCGTCAAGCGGATACTATGCGATGCTTCAGACAGTTAGCCTTTACTGTAAAGTGGTGGAGTCGGACTCATATGCGGCTTCGCCGCGAGATACTCACAATCGTATTATGACCACGTGTCACTCGTCATAAATTCCGTCTACGCACAGGATTCACGCGGCCTTTTTGGCCCGTCAGGCGCCGACCATAAGAAGGCGCAGGTCGGTTGCCAAAACGGACAGCTGTGGCTGTCCGCCTTTATCAGGACGGCCCCTACAGAATCTCAGCCAGGCGATGAAAAAGGAACACCGGTCACCGATTACAAAAAATATACACGGCCTATGGCCTTGTGCGTAGGGGCCGCCCTGTCCGGGCGGCCCGCTGTGAGATTCAACCATAGCCTGTTCTGATATAATGATAGACCTTTACGAATCACGAATCACACGACGTGTCTTAATTCTGAATTTACAAACTTTCTTTGCAGGATTTTATCGCATTTTTGCCAGAAGACTCCTTCCTCTTAGGTTGGAGATGAATGGCGAGTCTGTGGTATAATATCAATAGCAGTTAGACTTCTGCGTGAACAAAAAAGTATTTTTCAATCAACGGCCTTTGAGCCGTTTTCGGAGGAGCACTCCCCCTTGCCGCAGCACGACGCCATAGGCGAATCGCGACGGGTAGAAAAGAAGTGCAAAATGTATCTACCAAAGTAAGCAGAACTTCGATTTCGAGGGACTGTGTAAGGGGCTTTTGGACAGCCCTTTGAGAATAAGGCTATCCTGATTGTAGGAGGAAACTTAAACAGCAACCTTCTCAAGAATCTCCCACTTCTATCAGTGGGAGAGGTTCAAAAGTTCTTTGTAGAATCTACATAACATAGCATTTTACAACTTTTACGCCGCCTCGGAAGTTGACGAAGCTAGTTTACACAAGGCCTGAACTAAGTCCGTTGGATTTTTGGCAGTTTGAGCCTTAGAGGGCAAACTGCCAAAAAATATTTCACGCTGTATTTGCCAGCTTATATGGCTTCACAGCTCTTGCGGACTGGCGTTTTGGTGCTTTGCAAAATGCTCGTCCAGATACGGTAGCATTTTCAGGCTGCTGTGAACGAGGTTTGCCAGATTCACCATGTGTTCAATGCCATTTTGGCGGCGAATCCGGTAGGCATTCAGCGACCAGAAGCTCTTCTGTTCATAGTAGTGGTCTCATTATACTTCAAAGTGTGGTTACGCGATATTTATTTGTTCAAAAAGCTGTAAATTGCTGCTTGTTTTAAATTCTCAACCTAAAATCCAATTCATCTTAATCATCAAAAAGCATCAGAAAGAATGGTGCAATTCAGTACAAGGGGCTTTACAGAAACGATTACACGCTCTATTGAAAATATGGAAAGCAGAAGTTTTAGTTTTAAACGAAGTACAGGCAAGGATATTTCACTTATGTCAATCGTAGTTACAGGAGGCATGGCATATGGATTATCGCAAATTTGGTGAAACTTATTATATCCGGATGGACAAGGGAGATGAAATCATCAGCACGATTCTGGGAATCTGTCAGGAAGAACAGATTGCATCGGCCATTTTTTCGGGCATCGGCGGATGCCGTTCGGCAGAAATACAGACATTCATCCCGGAAACGGGCAGTTTTGAAGTCCAAGCGCTGAAGGGGATGCTGGAGCTGGTTTCGCTGACAGGGAATATCGTCAGCGATGATGACGGAACTTATTTCCATCACACTCACGCTGCTTTTTCTTATAAAAAAGATGGGGAACATCATATTGCGGCAGGGCACATCAAATCGATAGAGGTACTGTACACGGCAGAAATCGAACTGCGTCCTGTTATAGGAGGACGGATTCGGAGGAAATATGACCCGGAAACGGGGACCGGTTTTTGGGATTTCGGGCTAAAAACGGAGTGAATTGGGGAAAGGTGACTCTGTAGATAGACTCTTGCATGATTGGCGCTGTCTTCGTGCAAGAGTCTTTTTCATTTATTTTTCGTTGTCAAGATTTTTGAAGCGGACGAAGTCGAGGACGGCTTTTTTATTCGCTTCGTCCAGTGTGCGATAAAGTGACAGCAGCTGGGCTTCGTCGGAGGAGAGCGTGCTGTTTAGGGAATTTGTATCCGGTTCCATGCGTACGTCGTACCCCATGAGCCACGATTCGGAAACATGGAGGGCACGGGCTATGAGCATGACGTTCGTTTGTTTTGCTTTCCAACGTCCGTTTATATAGGAACTGATGATACCGCGGGTCAGACCCGTTTTGCGGGCCAGGTCCACGGCACGCATTTGGCGGTATTCGAGAGCTTGTTTCAGGCGTTTTCCAAAAATATTATTTTCCATAGGGCAACCTCCTTTTCTTTCCCAAGTATACAATAAACGTTTAGAAATCTCAACATTTTGTGTGAGAAGCCTTGACGATGGGCTGTTTTTATAGTAGTATTTTTGGTAAAGAAAAGTACAGATTTCGAATCAAAAGGAGGACCGCTATGACGTATGATTATTCTAAACTCTACGGTCGCATGGCAGAACTGGGTATTACCCGTGAAGAATTGGCAAGACAGTTGCAAATAAGCCGCTCCACGCTGTATTCTAAGCTGAATTCACGGACTGAGTTCACGCAGGATGAAATCCGTAGATGTGTAGAAATTTTACGTCTGGATGTACGCAATTTATCGCTGTATTTTTTTAGGACTAAATAGTTTCGATAACAAATCAATAGGAGGAAAAACGATGCTGAAAAAATGGATTTCAATCGGTGTATTTCTATGGTGTCTGCTGTGCAGCCCGGTAGGTTTTGCCTATGTCGATGATGCCGGTGTCATGAATCAGTTCGACTATGACAATGCGACGCCCCTTTGGGATTACATCAATGCCAATGGCTACCGTTTCTATGGACATGACCAGATGAATGACCAGTACATCAAGACAGATAACAGTATGTTCATCACCATCAGCCGCGGCGGCTTTTTAGGCGATTTTTACAGTTATCCCGCAGGGACGCTGACACAGCTGATTTTTTTGAAGCCGGGGCCAATGACCGATAAGGGCATCCAGGTAGGCGACAAGGCGGAAAAAGTCATCAAAGTGTATGGCCAGTCCTATCCTGCTGATCGGAAAGACGTGTACAGTCATGACCCCAATACGGGGTTCTGGGTCCAGGGAACGAGGAACTACAAGACCAATTATGGCGACCAGCAGAAATTCCACTACATGGTCCTTACCTATTACGACCGCCAAGGCCATCACCTGCATTTTCTGGCCGACAAACATTCGGAACGCATCAAAGCCATCATTTACTGGAAAGGCTGGCCTAATTTGGGGGAATCAACATATGCGCAAGGTATCATGTATGAACTGTCGAACTTAGGACTGACGCGGTTCGTTTTAGAGAGTGAAATGAAAGAACATCCGCTGAAATCAGGATGGCGTGCTATTACCGATGCTTGGCACGGGATTTAAGATAAGGAGGCAGATTGTTATGAAATGTTATAATCATCCGGATCGGGATGCTGTAGGGACCTGTGTGGATTGTGGAAAAGGGTTGTGTCAGGAATGTATGGACCTCTGGACCATTCCTGTCTGCACCGATTGTAATTTGAAACGCTGGCAGGCCACGAAGCATAATGTATTCAAGGAATTTGCTATTACGGCAGTGTTTGCCATCATCGGCCTTGTCTTTGCTTTCCAGGGATATAATGGGCTGTTCAATGCCATCGCAGTTGTTTGGATGATGGCCGGAGTTTATCCTGGTTGGAAGATGCTGACCCGGATTACTCCGAATGTTTTCTTGATATTGCCGCTTATCGGCTGGGTCTTATACTTTTTCGTTAAGTTCTTCATCGCCATGCTGATTGGCTGGATTTGTTTGCCTGTCCGGCTGTTCCAGAATATACGGACCTTGAAAGAGGCTAAAAAGATAGAAGTGGCGGTTGCTTCATTGAAATGAGTGTGTGTAGCGCAGGGGACTGTTGCATGAACGTTTTTTGTCTATTGTTCATCGTGATGGATTGTGAAGAAGTAGCGGGCTAGTTCTTCTGGCGGAATGTGGAGTATGGATACGATTTTTCGGATTTCGTCTTGTGTGAATTCGTTCTGGGAATGTAACTTCTTGGTAAGTGATCCGGGACTGATGGGAATTTTTCTAGCCAGTTCCGGAACGGTTAGTGACTGTTGGTTCATGAGGTCTTGTAAAGCGCTATAATTGTAAGTGATGTTTTTTCGTTTCATGGGAAAGACTCTCCTTCCGTTTTTTCTTTTTTTTTTGCGCCTTATAAGAAAACCACCTTCAACCAGGGGACAAGGGCGGCGTAGCCGTACTATTTACCCTTGGCCCCTGGCTGAAGGTGGTTAGGCTCTTAAGCAAAAAAAAATTCCGTTAGGTCTTTTTATTTTTTCGTTAGGACTCTTTTCGGCCGGCGCACGTTAGTGCGTCCGGCCGCGATTTTTTGGCATTGTTAACCTTGCTTTGATGAGATTATGGTCATGAATCATTTGTTATCGCATATAGGCGATGGAAAAGAACGCAGGCCGCAGGTGGCAAATCGCAAAAAAAATGCATGGGACTGTCGCACGAAGGTTTCTGTCATCATGCGAGATTCCTTTTGCTTTATAGTTTGTAGCATGGAGTTTGTAAAAAATTGCTTTAAATTTAAAAGCCTTCACTAAAAACTGCAAACTTAATACTCAAAAAGAGGCTGTCTTAATGTGACAGCCTCTTTTTGAGTGGCCGGATTTTACCGCGTCTTGTATCCCTGATATTTATCTTTTAATTTCGTGTTGTCTTTTAAGACTTGGGAAATAGTCTTTCCTTGTTCGAGTTCTGTTTCGGCTTTAGTACCCTTATCAGACAAGTAGGATGCGTCTTTTTTGCCTAAGAGGAGCGTTTTATCATCGTTCCAGAATTCGCCTTTGTTTTCGTTGCGGCCCTGGATCAGGAACAGGCTGTCCCCGTTTTTATTAGCGGCTGCGAGGTCGATGCCGTGTTTTTTCTGGTAGGCTGCGATGCCGGCACAGAGGGCGGCATCATCGGTCCGCGTCCGGTTGATGACCAGGACTTCTTTGGTATCTTTGAATTCCGTGCAGAAGTTGAAATCGCCCTGGGAATCCATAGCCGTGAAGCTGGGGCCGTGTCCCTTATATTTCGGGACCAGGATTTTGGACAAGGTTTCGGCTTTGCCGACGCCCTGGGTCTGCGGATGGAGGTCGTAGTCATATTGGTTGAGGTAGCGGCCGTTGGCATCGACTTTGTTGGTCATAGCCAGGACGGCTTTTACGCCGGGGATTTTAAAATAGGATACGGCTGCCCGGATGGCGTCGATCGGCGAAGCCGAGCAGATGTAGCAGTCGATGCCATTGCGACTCAGGGCGCTATAGAGTTCGCGCATTTCCGGCGTTACCGTAATGCCGACTTTGTAACCGACGCTGATGTTGCCGGCTTCTGAAGGATAGTTGGCCGGGCTGGTATATTTCCCTTTGGTCCAGGTCTGGCCTTTCAGGGGATTGCCATAGTAGGCGTCGCACTGGTAGGCCATATCATAGACCTGCTGCGGCGTCATGCCCGTATACCAGTACGTGCTCCACGGGTACGATACGGATACGTCCATGGTTTCGCCAATGGCGTCATAGAGCCAGCGCATTTTGGCTTTGAATTCCAGGTAATCAGGGTCGTTCTGGGCTTTTGCGGACAAGGTGCTGCCCGTCGGCTTGACGAGGCCTTTTTTGTAGAGCGAAGCATAGGCTTTGGCGGCATCGTCGATGACGCTGCGGATTGTGACCTGGCGGCCTTCGCCGTCGTCAGCACCATAGGTGGCGTCCAATTTATCTGCCGGGATTCCCGTCATGAGGACGTCCTTCATCTGTGTCGGCGGGACGGCGAACTGCAGGTGGTCGAGCTGCCAGATTTCCAACTGTTCGCCTACGTCGAGGATGGATGTCGTATTATCGAAATCGAAGACGGCATAGGGATGATTGTTTTTATCATAGTTCGGCGAATCTTTGCCGTAGGCAGCGATGAAATCGTTGATACCCTGTTTGACCGTAGCGTCCCAGCGGGGGCTTTGAACGGCTTGCGCTTGTGTAGTTTCGGCCGCCGAAACGGTCGGCAGCATAGAGGGGAGACAAGGCGTTCCTAACAGGGCACCGACGACCAATAAAGCAGCGGTGGCTTTACGCCATTTTCCAAAACGATGATTACTTTTCATGATTCCCAATCCCTTCCGGTACATATTTTGAATTTTTACATGTCCGATTATATGCCGGGATTTTTGGGAATCCGTATAAACTATGTGATAAATAGGTAAATTTTTTGTTGTAATTACAACAGACAAGAAGCCCACTTTTTTGATATAATATAAAAATAAACTTTTTCTATATGTTGCTATGAACAGGAGGCGTTTTTTATGACTTTTAAGAAACGTGTAGTAGGTGTCATCGGTTTAGGCCATGTCGGGGCTCATGTAGCTTTCGATTTAGGGGTCCTGGGGATTGCCGACGAAGTCAAGTTATGCGACGTAAAGTCGGAAAAATTGGTCAGTGAACGGCAGGATATGATGGATGCCGTCATGTTCATGCCCCATCGCGTCAACTATACGATTGCCAGTTATGAAGAATTAGCGGATTGCGATGTCATCGTCAATGCCATCGGTGACATTACACTCTGTGCGTCGGGGAACCGCGACGACGAAATGCATTTCACTG
The DNA here is from genome assembly GCF_047974155.1 of Megasphaera jansseni. Lineage (NCBI taxonomy): Bacteria > Bacillati > Bacillota > Negativicutes > Veillonellales > Veillonellaceae > Megasphaera > Megasphaera jansseni. Next base: position 44,831 of record NZ_JBHYRR010000011.1, read on the forward strand.
TGCCTCAGGTCGCTGACTATATCCCCAAGGTCATGGCTGGCGGCTTCCAGGGGATTTTCATCAACATCACCAACCCCTGTGACGTCATTACAGACCTTATTGCCAAGAAGAGCGGCCTTCCGAAAGGCCATGTTTTTGGTACCGGCACCGGGCTGGACAGCTCGCGCCTGGTCAGTGCCATTTCCCAGCAGACCGGCCTGGACCATCATTCCTTCTCGGCCTACATGATGGGGGAACACGGCAATTCTCAGATTGTTCCCTGGTCGCTCATCAAATTCGGCGGTAAATCGCTGGCAGAACTGGAACAGAATCCGGCTTATGTCTTCGATAAAGCCCGTGTCCAGGACGAAACCATCAAAGCTGGTTGGGTCACCTATTCGGGCAAACACTGCACGGAATACGGTGTCAGCATGACGGCGGCTACCATGGTCCGGGCCGTCCTGCGGGATGAACGGAAAATCATGGCGGCCAGTGCGCCCTTGGATGGCGAATACGGCGAAACGGGCATCTTCTGCGGTGTACCTTCGGTCATCGGCGCCAATGGCATCGAAGAAGTCATGGAATACAACCTGCCGGAACAGGAACTGAAAGACTTCAAGGCATGCTGCGCTACGATTCGCGCCAACATTGCCAAAGCGGAAGCATTTTGGAAATAACGTGAATAAAAAAGAGGCTGTCGCATTAAGACAGCCTCTTTTTACGTTGATCGTAGGTCGTTCATCGTTTGTCGTATGGGATTAAAAATATCAATCCATCGCGATGAACGATGAACTACGAACGAAAAACTTTTAAGTTGAAGGGGCCTCGCATGATGGCAAAAACCTTCGTGCGACAGCCCCTTTTTTACCGCCCTTCGACGCAGATCCAGCGGCGATCTTTTTCGATATGGATCTGAGTGGATGAGAACCCGGCATTGCGGAAAATGGTTTCGAAGGTTTCCGGTGTCGGATTGTACAGATGGTAGTGTTCGATGTTTTCACGGACTTCGGCGCTGAGGCCGTCATGGCCGTAGATTTCAGCGATGAGCAGGAAGGTGCCGCCTGGTTTCAAGACGCGGCGGACTTCTTTCAGATTTTCCGGCGGATTGGGCCAGAAGTAGAAGCTTTCGACGGTCGTAATCTTGTCGAAGGTGTCATCGGCAAAGGGCAGGGCTTCGACAGAGCCTTCACAGAGGGTCATTTTCCCGGCAGCTATGTCGGCGGCGTTCGTCTGGCGCGAGGTCTGGACTGACGTCGGTGAGTAATCCACGCCGGTCAGATGGCCCGTCGTGATGTGGGTGCTCATGCGATGGAGATTGGCTCCGCCGCCGCAGCCGATGTCCAGGACGGCTTCATCGCCGTGCCACTGGAAATGGGACAGCCCCCAGGCGGTAAGGGCGGCATGACTTTCGTTCATGCGTTCCAGCATCTGGGTGCCTGCTTCCCCCGTCGGTTTGGCCGGATTGCCGGCCGTCGTAATCGCTTTTTGCCGTTCTTTTTCGATATGGGTCATTATGATAACTCCTTTCGTAATCTGTCTAGGAAAATCATACCACGATGTTCCCTTCCTGGCTAGAGGAAAGGCTGGATGGCCGTCATTGGAAAAATGTGTGGAACTTTGCTAGAATAAGGTAAAATATGATTCACTATATGTCATGGAAAGGGGAGAGGTCGATGCGGATTGCGATGATGCAGATGGCGATGACCCAGGATATGGAACAAAATTTACAGGTAAGTTATGCGGCGGTGAAGGAAGCGGCCGGGGCCGACCTGCTCTTTTTCCCGGAAGTGCAGCACATGCCCTTTTTGCCCCAGTACACGGCAGCGGAACTGCCGGAAAAGATGGGCCGACGGCGGCAGGATTATCTGCTGGACCCGGCTGATCCGCGGGTGACGGCTTTTTATGACTTGGCACGGCAGGCTCATTGTATGGTGTCGCCCAATCTCTATTTACAGTACCAGGGACAGGCTTACGATACGTCCCTGTTCATTGATGAAACGGGCAGGCTCCTGGGGAAATCAGCTATGGTCCATGTCACCAGTGCCCCGAATTTCTATGAACTCGATTATTACACGCCGTCCCCGGATGGCTTCCGCGTCTATGATACTTCTTTTGGGAAAATCGGCGTCGTCATCTGCTTCGACCGCCATTTACCAGAGAGCATCCGCACTTGTGCGGCTATGGGCGCCGAACTGGTCCTGATTCCGACGGCCAATTTGACGACAGAGCCATTGGACCTTTTTGAATGGGAAATCCGGGTCCAGGCCTATCAGAACAATGTCTTCGTCGCTATGTGCAACCGCGTCGGCCGCGAAGGTGATGTGACCTTTGCCGGCCAGTCCCTGGTCGTCGACAGTGACGGACAGACGCTGTTCAAGGCGGGCGGGGAAGCCGGACTGGTATATTGCGATATCGACCTGGAAAAATGCAAAGCAAGCCGCCGGGCACGGCCATATATCACCCTGCGGCGGCTTGAGCTCTATCGCTGAGAGAGGAGCCGTAACGGATAGTCAACGTCAGACGGTAACTCCTTTTCTCTGGATGCATCCGCTGACGATGCTGGCGAAAAGGCACAGGGCGATGTCGATGAGCCAGATGGTGACGTACCCGCCAGTAGCGGCTAAGAGGACGCCGCCGAACCAGGCGCTGAAAAAGGCTCCGACCTGATGGGCCAGGAAGAGGACCCCCATGAGGGTGGCGACCTGGCGCAGGGTGAAGTTTTCACTGACCAGCCCTGCCGTCGGCGATACCGTAGCATCGCCGGTCATGCCCAGGCCGGTGGCAAAGACGACGGCCGTGAGGAAGGTCTTGGGCATGATGAAGAGGTAGAGGGCGACCCAGACGGCGCGGAAGCCGTAGAGAAAGGCCAGGATTTTTCCTTTGGACAGGGTATTGCACAGGACGCCGGACAGGAGGGCGCCGCAGATGGTCGCGATACCGTAGACGGAGAAGGCCCAGCTGGCCGCTTCCGGTTCGATTCCGTAATGAACGAACTGTGAAAAGAGGTGGGATTCGATGATGACCATATGGAAGCCGCACGTCGAGAAGCCGCCCAGGAGTAGCAGGAAGGTCCGGTTATGAAAGGCCTTGCCCAGCGATGCCAGCGATAAATCCTTTTCGCCTCCGTCTGCCTGGATGTCACGCCGTTTCGGATCCCGGGAAGTGACGATGAGCGCGGCCGGGATGAGCAGGACGACGGGCACTATCAGAGAAAGCAGCGCTGATACGGCGCCGCCGCGGCCGATGAAAAATTGCAGCAGCGGCGATAAGAAGAATCCGACCATACCGGCAGAGGCATTGAGCATCCCCGAAATAATCATGGCATAATGCTGTCCGACAAAATACGTAGCCGACGTGAGGATGAGGCCGAAAGCCAGGGCCCCGGCCCCGCAGCCGAAGAAGATGCCTAGGGACAGAAGGAGCATCGCAAAGGATTGGGCCAGCATCATGCCGGCCAGGCTGAGGAGCATCATGGTGACGCCCAGCCCGAGGACGAAGCGGTTCGAGCGCCTGCCGGCGATAATGCCGAAAACCGGCTGCATCAGGCCAAAGACGAGCTGCATGACGGCGATACAGAAGCTGACGTCTTCATAAGACACGCCGCTGTGCTGGCTGAGCGGTACCAGCAGGATGCCGATATCGGCCCGTAAGCCGGCACCGACACCATAAAGTAGGCAAGCCAGCAGCCCAAATGCGATGACACGGCCTAATGTCATTTTTGTTTCTTTACCGGTATTCATCGTATTTCCACCTGGCCCAGATATTTTTGAAAAGCGATTTTATCGCTGTTGGCAAAGGTGATATGGCCGCAATAGGTGTAGCCGGCTTTTTCAATGATATGGCGCATGATATGATTGGCTTCATCCGTATCTACCCGTACATTTTCGACGCCTTTCTTTAGGGCCATCGTTTCTACCATGCGGAATACTTTTTGCGCCAGTCCTTTTCCTTTTACCGTATTGTCGACAGCCATCCGGTGAATTACGACATAGGCTGCTTCATTCAGCCAGTGCCCCTGCAACGAGCGGTATGCCGGTTCTCCGCGGAAGTCGATGGCCGTGTAGGCTAGTATCCGTCCGTCTTCCTTACAGACATAACCGATGCCGCTGTTCACGTCGCGGGCTAAATCACCGGCGTCAGGATAGCCATCCTGCCATTGGTCGACGCCCTGTTTTTTCAAAAACAACTTGGCCTGGGTGATCAATGCTTCAATACGCGGTAAGTCTGTTTTTACAGCTTTTATCATTTCCATATATAGGACCTCCTGATCCATTCACTGACAATTCGAAATCCAGTCCGCTTCGACATTCTGATTGATTTTCCGCAAAACCGTTAAGAATACAGCCTGCTCTTGGGGATTCAGCCCTTGAAGGCAGACGGACAGCTCGCGGTTTTCTTCGGTCAGTATGTCTTCATACAGAGCCTTTCCTGCGGCAGTGGGAAATACATTCCACGCCCGCTTGTCTTCCGGATCGGGCTGGCGCTGGATGTATCCGGCGTCTGACAGTTTGCGCACGACTTTGGCAGTGGTCCCCTTGTCGACGCGGCAGAGGCGGGTCAAATCAATCTGACGGATTCCGGGATTTTCGCAGATACGTGTCAGAAAGACGAATTGGCCCCGCTGCAGCCGATGCTGACGGAAGCGGATTTCCATGAGCGACTGTATGCTGCGGCAGAGGGTTCCCAATTCCCTTAACAAAGGACTTTTCAATTTCATGGTACAGCCTCCTTATTTAGTTGAATATTCAACTAAACGTATTGTAGCACACTCCTATACCCGTGACAAGACATGGCACTAGAAAAATAAGTTGCCGGCATGGTATACTAAAAGAAATACACGACTCGATAATGATTTCGATTAGGAGGCTGATAGCATGAAAATTTCTGTCCTGATGGGAAGCCCCCGCAAAAAAGGAAATACCGCCCAATGCCTGGAGCCGTTCTGTGATGAATTGAAAAAGCTGGGCCATGAATACACGGTCCATTGGCTCTATGACAAAAAAATCGACCCGTGTTTTGCCTGCCGGGCCTGTCAAAAAGACTGGACGACGTTTTCCTGTGTCCGCAAAGATGATTTGAAGCCTATTGCCGACGATGTATTTGCCAGTGACCTCATCGTCCTGGCCACGCCGATTTATTCCTGGTACTGTCCGGGACCGATGAAGAACGTCCTCGACCGCTTTGTCTACGGCTTCAATAAATATTACGGCGAGGAACTGGGCCCATCCATCTGGGCTGGCAAAAAAGTGGCCCTGTTCGTGACCTGCGGCTACAAACCGGAAAAAGGTGCGGATTTGTTTGAAGAGGGCATCCGCCGCTACTGTAAACACTCCAAGCTTACCTATCTCAGCATGTTTGCCGAACGGCATTTAGGATACAAAACCGTCTTCATGGATGAAAAAAAAGCGCAGCACGCCCGGGAATTTGCCCGGAAAATTACAGAATAATAGCCAACAGCAAAAGGTGCTGTCTTAATGCGACAGCGCCTTTTGCTGTTTTGCCAGTGGCAGACAGCTTTTCTGCTCACGTTATCTCTATTTACATCTGCCATGAATTACATTATAATTATACACATTATATATAATGTAATTCATTCTGCTTGTTTTTTTACAGAGGGATGACATATGGTGCAAAAATTTCTGATTCGCTTTTTTACTCTTCTTCTTATTCTTGTCGAGTGTTTTTGCCCTGTCTTTCAGGGGCGGGCGGAGCTTCCTCCGGAGAAGGTTGTACGTACGGGATATACGGTGCCGGACGCGTACATGACACATCCGGAGGATATGGTCAAGACGGGGTATACCTATGATTATCTCCAGATGATTGCTTCTTACAACAACTGGCAGTATGAATATGTATATGGTTCCTGGTCGGAACAGCTGAAGAAACTGGAGACCGGGGAAATCGATGTTCTGTCCAATGTGTCCAAAACACCAGAGCGGGCAAAGAAGTATCTATTTCCTGATTATCCTCTTCGCATTGAAATCTATTATATTTATGCGCCCAAGGAAAAGGCATCCCTGTATGATAAAATCGGAGATCTCCGGGGCCGGACAGTGGCGGTGGGAAAGGGTACCATCACCAGCCGGATGCTGAAGGAGTTCGATGAGGCACACCATCTGGGACTCCATATGGTGGAATACGGCAGCCTGGATGCCCGGTTGGATGCCATGAGACGGGGAGAGGTGGACGTTTCTCTGGAATTCACTTCCCGGGCGGATGTGCAGGAGGGCTTCGTTCCTCTGTTCTTTGTGGGAAGCGACAGTTCCTATGTGGCTGTTGCCAAAGGCCGGGAGGATTTGCTGAAGGATCTGAACCATGCCCTGATCGAAATCCAAACCTACAATCCCACCTTTGTGAACGATCTGCGGATAAAGTATTTCACCTACGACAAAGGGTCTGTTTTTCTGCCTCTGGATAACAAGGACTGGTTCAGGAAGCACGGAACTGTCCGCATGGGCTATATGGCCCACATGGGACCCTACATCTGGAAAGATTCTGACGGAAAAGCCCGGGGGACCTTCCGGGACCTTCTGGACGCCGGATTTCAGGCTTTTGGTATTTCCGGAGGCATAGAGTACATTCCCTACGAAAACATGCAGACCATGCGGGAGGATGTTGCGGCGGGGAAAATCGATGGCGCCATGCCGGTGTATGACAGGCCCTTCCAGAGTGAGAAGGAAGGCCTTCTACAGACGAACAACCTTCTTCCTGTAAAAATGTATAAAGTAAGCAGGGAAAATGGGCCTATTACGGATGAAACGGTATTTGCAGTGGCAGACACTTTTCCGCCCCAGGAAAAGTATGTGAAGGATTTCTATCCCCATAACAAAATCCTCCGTTATCCGGATCCGGAGGCTGTACTCCAGGCCATTCGCAATCATGAAGCTGATGCCGCCATTATGAATCCCTACCTGATTTCCATTTACCTTCACAATGAAAAAAGTTGGAAGCAGGAAGAACTTCCCCATCGGGAGGGGCTGACCATTGTGGTGAACCGGGACAATTATCCTCTTTTTCTGGCCATCAACCGCATGGAGAACCTATGGGGTGAAAGCGAAATGCATGAATCGCTCCTGAAATATGCGGATGAATTGTATCAGCCGAGTTTTATGGATTATGTGGAACGGAATTACGGTAAAGTCTTTTTGGTCATTTTCGTCGGCACCCTGGCAGTGACCCTCCTGGTGTCCCTGATTATCTTCCGGGGCCGGCAGAAAAGAGCTGCAGATGTGCTGGCCAGGGTGGACCTTCTCACCGGTCTGCCCAACCGGCGGGCCTATGAAGAAAAGCTGAGGGAAATCCAACAGAATCCGCCAACACATCTAATGGCAGTGGCACTAGATCTGAATGGCCTGAAAAAAGCCAACGACACCAGAGGCCACCAGGCCGGCGACGAACTGCTCCGGGCCGTGGGAGACTGCTTCCGGAAGACCTGCGGCGAGGCAGCATATCAAGAGTACACCTGCCTGGGCTACCGGGTAGGTGGCGATGAATTCGTCTGTCTGCTCTATATGGATGAGAAGACATTTGAGAGCTTCAGCGATTCCTTCCAAAAGAATGTATCCCAGTGGAAAGGAAAGAGAAACGACTGTCTCTCCATAGCCCAGGGTTATGCAGGCTGGTACGAATTTCCTGGTGTCCCCGTTACCGAACTGCTCCGTGTGGCAGATAACCGTATGTATGAGGATAAGGAAAGATACCACAGAGAAAGAGGGAGGCGCTGAGGCGCCCAGTCAGCGTTAAATCGGCATATTATGATTATTTCATCGGCATGGATGACGAGAACCTGCGGGATATGCAGCGGATTTTTTACGGGGCCCCTCATAAATGCTCACTCCTTATGGATTATACGGCGGCACCCCGTTCCGTGGCCGATCCGTGGTATACGCGGGATTTCCAGCGGACCTGGGACGATGTCCAGGAAGGCTGTCAGGGACTGCTGGTTTTCCTGCAGGACCGGTTGGCGGACTTTCCGGCTTCTCAGGGCTAGCGTCTGAATGATTCCTCCGGAAGCCCCTGGGACGGAATTTTTGGCAGCTATCTGTTTTTAGCTGTGCTTTTTTTCCGGACAGCCGGATCGGTAAGGCCGGGAATGACGCCGGCAGAAACACGCCACAGGTAAATGCTGGCAACGGTGCCATAAGGGGAATAGCGTTTCCGGTACCGTTCAAACTGGTCTTTGCGGATGGTTCGGTGACGGTATACCATGCGGAGTCCCCGGAGAATAGCCAGGTCGCCATAGCTCAGGACGTTGGGGCGGAGCAGGGAATGGATGAGGAGCATCTCAGCCGTCCATTTGCCGATTCCCGGCAGTTTTGTCAGCTCGGTGCAAAATTCTTCATCTGGGAGCGCAGATAGTTGCTCTATGCTGATTTCTCCACCGGCTGTCAGACGGGATATATTCTTTATATAAGTGACTTTACGGAAGGTGCTGCCACATTTTTGCATCGCTTCATCGGGAATCTCAAGAAGATGTTCCGGCGTAACGGGAGAAAAGGCTTCTTTGAACCGGTGCCATATCGTATCGGCCGCTTTGGTGGAAATCTGCTGGGATAATATGGAATTGACAATGCCTGCAAAAAGGTCCGGAATGACTGGCCGTTCTGGATGACCCAGGATATCGATGATGGCACCGAGTTTTTTATCTTTTTTCTTCAGGTATTCAATTTCTTTTTTTCCATAGGGAAAATAGTCGGTCATCGCTGTTCCCCGCCTCGGTTCCTTTTTTCCATTTCCAATAGATACTGCTTGTTTTTGAGACCGGCAGCATAACCCGTCAGGTTTCCCTGGCTGCCGATGACCCGGTGACAGGGGATGAGGATAAGGATGGGATTTTTGTGATTGGACATGCCTACGGCCCGATAGGCCTTGGGGCTTCCTACTTTTTTCGCTATTTCACCATAGGTATGAGTGCTGCCATAGGGAATTTCGCAAACGGCTTTCCAGACAGCTTGCTGGAAGGGCGTTCCTTTGGGAGCTAAGGGTATATCGAAGGTTTTCCTCGTTCCGCTGAAATATTCGTCGAGTTCTTTAGTACACTTAAGGGTCAGCTGATTTTCCCGTGGCGATGCTTGGATTTCTTGGGTCAGCGGGGATATTCCGATAATGGCTTCCTCCGTGGAGCGGATGACGAGTGTGCCGATAGGGGAGCGATAAAACGTATGGTACATGGGCGGTTCATCCTTTCTATGGCCATGATGCTGATAGTCAGCCGGAGTCAGGCCCGTTTCTTTTTTGAAAAAAGAATAAAATCCGGAAAGGCTGTTCATGCCAATCGCCCAGGCTGTGTCGGAAATGGGGACCCCTTCAGAAAGCAGTCCTTTCGCTTTCTGGATGCGGAGTCTATTTAAATATTCTTTCAGACTTTCCTGATATTGATTTTTGAATATTTTGTCCAGGTGGTTCCGGGTAATGCCGAGACGAGTCATTTTCTGTGCCAGCAGCGAGCTGTCGTTGTAGGCCCGATCCATGATTTCTTTGGCTTCCCTGGCTATATCCAGCGCCGGCGTAAAGACGAGGAGATCCGGACGGCACCGTTTGCAGGGATGAAAGCCGGCTTTCAGGGCTTCTTCGGCCGTATGGAAATATACGACGTTTTTGCGGAGCGGCGTCCGTGATGCACAGGAAGGGCGGCAGAATATGCCGGTACTCTTCACCCCGTAAAAAAATTGGCCATCGTAGCTTTTATCACAGGATACTAATGCTTTCCACATTTCATCTTCCGTCATCGTGATGATTCCTTTCTGTTTCAAATTTTTTTCTGACTTCATTATACAATACAGGTAAAAGGATTTCTTCCGAAAGGGAAGGATGTCATTTTTCGACAGCACTTTTACACAAGGCCTGAACTAAGTCCGTTGAATTTTTTGTAGTTCTGTTCATAGTAATCGGCCTCGATGGCCCAGCGCATCTTGTATAGTTTCAGCGGATAATATGTCATGCCCTCTGCCGGTGCGTCCCGTAATATTTGTCGTTCCTGCCAGGCACAGCTCATCACCGTTTCATTCCGAAGGGCCCGGTAATAGCTGTTCAAGCAGCGATGCGTCACCTGAGACAAAAAATCCCGGTGAAGAAAACGGAGAGAGGGGAACGCTTACAAGGCCAGCTGGGCTATGACCAGCCAGGTCAACAGGCATTGTGTTGGCCGTGTTGCCGTAGAAAAATATCGAGAAAAGAAACGCAACAGACTACCCATGTCGAATTTTTGAGGTATAATGAACTTATCACGTAACTCCTTTGAGATGATGTTTTTTAGCAGATTCATTATACTTCAAAGTGTGATCACACGATATTTATTTGTTCAAAAAGTTGTAAACTGCTGATAGAATAAATATCTGGAATAAAATTTAAAGATGTGTTGAAACTAAAAAGTCCCCGGAACATTCGGTTCCGGGGATAAAAAGGAAAGTAGTCAATTAAAAATTAACCGGCGTGCCATAATAGCAGCAGTTGAGCACTTTCTTCATGTTTTCCACATCCGTCTTGCGGGGATTGAACAGGGTGCAGGGATCGCCAACAGCAGCGGTAGCCAGGGTATCGAAGGTATCTTTGAACAGTTTTTCATCGACACCGGCTTCCTTATAAGAGGCAGGGATACCGACAGCCTTATTCAAGTCCTGAATAGCTGCGACGAGGGAATTCGTCAGCTGAGCATCGGTATTGCCAGGCAGTCCCAGTGCCCGTGCCAGGGTAGCGAAACGGTCTTCGCAGGCACGACGGTTGTATTGGATGACATACGGCAGCATGATGGCATTGCAGCGGCCATGCGGCAGCTTGTAAGTGACACCTACTTTATGAGCTAAGGAATGAACGATGCCAAGAATCGCATTGGAGAAGGACATGCCGGCAATATTTTGTGCCCAGTGCATCGTTTCTTTCCCTTTGGCACTGCCATTATAAGAATCTACCAGGCTTTCGTAAACCATTTGAGCAGCCTTCACAGCCAGGCAGTCCGTAAGCGGATTATGCAGGGTTGCTACATAAGCTTCAATAGCATGCGTCATAGCATCCATGCCGGTATCAGCCGTGAGGGAAGCATCCATAGACTGGGGGACATCGGTATCGACGATAGCAATATCCGGCGTGACTTCAAAGCTTACAATCGGATATTTGATGCCTGTTGCATCGTCAGTGATAACAGAGAAGGAAGTAACTTCAGTCCCGGTACCAGAAGTAGAACCGATGGCCACGAAGATAGCCTTCCGGCGGAGTTTCGGCATAGCATACGGGGTCTTTACATCATCAAATTTCAGTTCCGGATGTTCATAGAAAACCCACATAGCCTTGGCTGCATCTACGGGAGAGCCGCCACCAAGGGCTACGATGACATCCGGTTCCCATTCCTGCATTTCTTTGGCGCCACGATAGCACGTAGAAATACGCGGATTGCTTTCCACGCCTTTAAATACCTTTGTTTCCATACCATTTTCATGGAGTACCTTTTCTACCTTTGCCAAAGATCCATTCTTTGTCATGAAAGAAGTCCCAGTAACGATGTAGGCCTTTTTGTGTCCCTTCAAGACCTTGAGGTCTTCAATGGCTCCGGGACCGTAATAAACATCTCTTGGAATTGTAAAACGAATCGACATATTCATTCATCCTTTCTATGGTGCAACTCTATGTGTTCTCTTGGACGGTTCTTATCTTACACTGTATGCACGGAAAAATCTTTCAGAATTAGGACAAGCAGTTTGACTTTTATGAGACAAACTGAAGGAAAAAATCGTAGGTTTTACATAGTTGCAAAGAGAGATGGACTCTGTTGCCTGCAGAGTTAAGGAGGGTTATTATGTCAGCACCACTCTATCAATTACAAAATGAATTCGAACGTTTTCGCCCAATCTGGCTTGCTGCTGGTGCGAAGGTTCGCCACTATGCGGAAGGGGATATCATCTATCCCTTACATACGGCCTGGCAGACTGTTTCCTATATCGATGAAGGCCTTGTCCATGCTTCTATCAGGCAGGGAGAAAAAGAAAAGCTTGTCGCTGCCTATGGCCGGGGGATGCTCATGCCTTTTTCGGCACCAGAAAGTGTCCCCATTTCTCATCGTATACAATTCTCTGCCGCTACCGATGTCGTTGCCTGGGAAATATCAACAGACGCATTCCAGCGTCTGCTGAAAGATGCCGATTTTAACCAACAGATGATGACGGCCATGTGGCAGCTGATCCACCTGTTGCTGCACGAGGTACAAAGCCTTTCTTTCGATACTGGTCTGGAACGGGTGGCGTCTTTCCTGTACACCTATTTTGAAAATACAGGCCGGGACTGTCTGGAAATAGGGACAGGAGATTTGCAGGCGTATATTGGCCTCAACCGGTCTAATTTAAATAAATACCTTGCCGTATTGGTGCATGATAAGATCATTCGGAAACAACGAGGTTCTATCCGCATTCTCTCTCCAACAAAATTGCGTACCTACTGCGCACCGCGTATCATAGAGTGCAGCCTCGTTTCCATTGCGGATACACAGCTCGGCCAGCTGGACAATCAGGAAAAATGGCAGGCAATCCGGCAGCGTGATGCCAGCTACGATGGCACATTTTGGTACGGCGTACGATCGACTGGCATTTATTGTGTACCTTCCTGCCAATCTCGTCTGCCGGGAAAAGAAAACATCGTATTCTTTTCTACCCCGGAGGAGGCCGAAGCAGCCGGCTTCCGGCCTTGTAAACGCTGTCGGCCTGACATAGCGCAATATCAGCCGAACCAGCAGTTTTTACTGCATGTCAAATCACTTATTGACAATCAATTTGATGATCCTATGCTGCTGCGTGAGACACTGGGCAGTTTGCCAGTGACAGTGCGTCACCTCAATCGCCTGTTTAAATTAAAATTCCATCAGACCATACATGCCTATCTTATGGATAAAAGGCTTCAGGCAGCTGCCGAAAAGCTCTGCCATACCGACGAATCGGTTGTGACTATTGCGCTGGCCTCCGGCTTCCATTCCATGTCTTCTTTTTATACGAATTTTAAACGGGCCTATGGCATGCCGCCGCAACAGTATCGACAAAAAAAGCGGAACTAAAAAACAGCAGCGGCATGCCAGGAACATAAACTGAGATATAATACAGTTAGTCGAGGCAGCTTACTGCTGATTTTTGTGTTTTAAGCTTTTATGATAGAAGACGATAATTGTCAGGAACGGTGATGCGAAAAATATCGGACAAGATCTGGGCCGCTTCTGTTTCATTAGAAAGCGTATGTCGTGTTTCTACCGTACCATTGCGATAGGCTTTCATTTCATTCTTGACGATGGTAAGATTCGCTTCCCGGATAAATATGCTAATTTTCATGTATTTATTGAATGTTGAATTGGGATGGAGGTCACAGTAGAAAGACGGCATGATAAAATCGTCATTTATTTGTGGTTCATCCGTGAAGCCGTAAATGGGTTTCCATCTTTTCCCTGGTTCTTTTTGCATGAGTACGTGTCCGTAGAAAGAATCTTCATCGATACAGTAAGAAGAAATTCCATCCTGTTGGATTCGTCCCGGCTTCAGAAGAATCGGCTGTCTGGGAGACTCGCTATTGACGCCGACGTCTGTGAGCCATGGCATACCATCGATATTGACGACGAGAATTCGATGACGCCGCATCTGAATGTGACCTGGCTCATCCATGAACCGGCCTGCCCGCTGCTCTACGTGATAACCAAGTGTTGTGAGCAATAAAAGAAATAATCCTTGCAGTTCAAAGCAATATCCGCCCCGATGGTGAAGGATTATTTTTTTGTAAAGGGCTGCCGGGTCCATCGAGGTGGGAATACCATTCATGGGGTCCAGGTTTTCGTAGGGGATAGATAAAAGATGGCGGATCTGCAGTTCTTTTAGAGTATCTATATCTGCTTTCTCAGGCACCGCTGCCATCCCAATCCGTTGCAGATATTTCGTTAGCTCTCCAAGAGATAAAACATGATTCTTAGCATCCATAATAAGGCCTTCCTTCATCGGTGTTTTCCGTTTTTTCTTTTTTGATTTTTATTGCATCAATTATACGATAATGTATCAATTATACAATATAGGTAAAAGAATTTCTTCCGAAAGGAAAGGATGTCATTTGGGGAAAAATGAAATAGCTGGCGCACAGCCGGTTCGGATTTAGCCGGTTGCGCGCCAGCTGCTTCATGAGCGGCGGGCCGCCCATTCCCGTCGTGATATAACGGAATCTGGTATTTACTTATTTTTTTCTGGAAACAGGGCGTTCAGCAGTGCCGTATCATGATGCTGTACCAGTTCACTTTTATCGAAACTGAAGGGGAGCTTGTCTTTTTGGCCGGTGAAAGGCGGCACATTTTCTGCTACAATAGGAAGAGAAAAATTTCTACAGGCAAGGGGATAGGCCGGATTTCCAGTGAATCCGGCTGGACAGGAAAAACCCCGGAGCGGGAGGTCTCCGGGGTTTTTCCTATTCTATGATACAAGCTTGGCGGCACGCTGGCAGGTGGACAGTACGGCGAACCTCTCCGATTTTGGTCGGGAGGCCATCCTGGCAGAGGGGTTCGGTAACGGGCCGGTGGGTTGCCGCTGGGGATAGCTGACCTTGTTTACAGTCTTTACTATACAGACGCTGTGTAAAAAAATGATGACAGCCTGGTAAGAGTTAAGCAATTTTGTAGCGAGTGACGAATTTTACGAGTCACTAGTCACTCTATAAGGCTTTCGGCAGGGTGAAGAACCAAATCTGGCTTTCTTGTTCTGACGTGGCGTTTTTCTTCAGGCTGATTTTGACTTTATGGACTTGATGGTCCTTGTTATATATCATGGCTTTTTTATCGCTGTCATAAGTGTAGTCCGAGACTTCGGGCTGGCTGGCCTGTTTGTCATCGACGGCGATGTCCATGCCGAAGTCGTTATCGTTGACGACGGCAATCGTCCGACGGTCCGGCAGGAGGGCCAGGCCTTCTGCTTTTTCGATGTTCCAGCCCTGGGCGCGAAGGTCCAGGACGAGTTCTTTCTTGGCCGGTACGATTTTCCCGTCCAGGCGGCCGTATTCGAGGTCGCCGTTATCGGCGATAGGCGTAGCCCCGTTCAGGTCGACTTTGTAAATGAGGTTCTGCATGGTACCGTGCTGTTTCCCTTGTTCGATCATCAGGAACTGGCCATGGCCGATGGAGGTGATGTCGCCCAGCTTGGCAGCACCGGGGTTCTTATAGCCCGTATCGACGGGATAGGCATACATCGTCGTCGCTTGAGTAGCCGGGTCGAATTCGACGATACGCGTGTACTTGGCGGTCTTGCCTGTTTTTCCGTCGACATCGAGGGGGCTCTGGATGAGGGCGAAGACATGGCCCTTTTCATCAATGGTCAGGCCTTCGCTGCCGCGGTTGGGGACGCGGCTGGCCAGGATGCGGGGAAGGCCCGTGCCGGGACCGTATTTTTCCAGGATGTTGCCGTGCTTGTCGGCTTTGACGATGAACGGCCCGTATTCATCACTAATCCAGAAATTTCCGTCTTTATCGACGGCCAGGCCTTCCGTATCGAGGCCGTTCTTGTCGGTCCCCAGGTCTTTCATCTGGAAATTCAGGGCGATTTCGTTCGTCGATCCAGTCAGTCCTGCCGGCAGGGGCTTGCCGGTAATGGCTTTGCCATGGACTTTCAGGGGGATGGACGCGGTGATGTCGGCCCGGCCCTGAGCCGGATTCACCGTAATGACGCCGATGCTGGGCGCGAAATCCGGCGTCGGGAAGAATTTCCCGGACATCTTTTTGCCGTTTTTGATATATTTCGGGATGTCGCCGTTCGGGCCGCGGTCAGTCAGACCATAGAATTCGAGGGTTCCGTCGCTTTTGATATCCTTGAAGGCCAGGGACGAGCCGTAGCCGGGATTGATTTGGTGGTGGAACGCTTTTTCGTTTCCCTTGTACGGGAGCTGATAATGGTCGGCGTGGACGATGTAGGCCTGGACCGGGACGTCCTGCGCACTGAGACTGGCACTGCCCAGGCAGGACAGCATCAGGCCTGCCGCAATCCAGCGTCTCCATGATTGATTCATGAGTAAGCACCTCCTATTGTTTCATTGGAGTATACGCCCGGAGCATCAAGATTCGGTGATGTTTGAGTAAGAGCTTTGTAATAAGCTGTGTAAAAATTGTGTTTTTATTGTGAAAAACTCTTGTCTGATTTGTGTAAAAATGGGCGATACATGGCATAGATATGCTAATTGTATGCATTTTGACAGGCCTGAACCTTTTTCGTATACTGGCCATGCAGACAAACGTAAGCTGTACAGGATGTTTGTCCCGTCTGGCGCTGAGAGAGGAAACTAGGACCACTCGCCTGCAGCGGCTTTCCGGGAACCCTGTGATTCACTGTGGTGAAAACAAGGAGGAATTTTTCATGATGAAAACAAAACTTGCTACGGCCCTGATGGCCGCCCTGACAATCAGTTCGGCTTGTGCTTTTGCGGCTAATCCCTTTGTCGATGTCCCGACGGACAGCTGGGCTTACAAATCCGTTGTAGAACTCGCTGACGCCGGTATCATCCAGGGTGTCGATGGCCAGTATTTCCAGGGCAACCGTAACATCACCCGCTATGAAGCCGCCGAAATGGTCGCTAAAGCCATGGCCCATATGGACAAAGCTTCGGTCGAACAACGCGCCCTTATCAACAAACTGGCTGATGAATATGCCGATGAACTGAATAACCTCGGCGTCCGCGTCAGTGCCCTTGAAAGCCGCGTCGGCAACGTTAAACTCACCGGTGATGCTCGTATCCGTTATCGCCATCAGAGCGATTATAAAGCGGCTGGCATGGGCTTGTCTGATGCGAAGGGCAATCATGGAGACGTTTCTGCTGCCGGCAAGAAAAACGACAGCTCCTGGGATTATCGTGTCCGCCTCCGCGCCAATGCCCAGGTCAACGACCGCACGAAAGTAACCTATGGCTTGTCGACGGATTCCCAGAGCTTTTCGTCGAATTCGACAGCCAATAGTGAAAACAACAACCCCTTCACAGATATCGCTAAAGTCGATTACAACTTCGGCGGCAAGACGTGGAACCTCAGCGTCGGTCGGACAGATAAATACATCCTCGGCAATTCTTATGGCCTGAACTATGGCGATATCTTCGACCGGGCTGAATTGAAATACAAGAACGACAACTTTGCCGTTACGGCTGGCTACGGGAAATTCAAGATGGTAGGCAGCGACAAGACGTTTGCTGGCACTAGTACGGTAGATGGCGTCAAGACGGGCTATGGTGAAATCGAAGGCTTCTTCGGCAACGGTTCGGCTGTCGGCGTCTATTACAATGACTTCACCCGCGCCGGTGGCACGACGGATGCGTTATTGAAAGATTCTTTCCGCGGCGATGACCTCTGGGGGGCTTATCTTTCGTATAACTTCGGCTCCAAGTGGAATATCCTGGCCAACTACGAACATGTCAACCTGTCCAATGGTTACAAGACCCTTGACGGCGACGACAGTGCCAACTTGTGGGTCGCTCAGCTGACGTACGGCAAGGCCATCAAATCCCAGCCGGGCAGCTGGAGCGCCTGGGTCGAATACCTCAATGTCGAAGACGGTGCTTACCTCGGCGGTTCGACGAACAGCTGGCGCTTCGATAATGCAGCCCTGAACAACATCAAATCCTGGGGTGTCGGCGGCAGCTACGTCTTTGCCAAGAACGCCCAGTTCAACGTCTATCAGAGCTTTGCTTCTAAGTGGAAGACCAATAAGACGAACGCTGACGATCCGGAAGAACAGACAAGAGCTGAATTCGTATTCTCCTTCTAACAACTAACAACTTGAAAGAGGCTGTCGCATTAAGACAGCCTCTTTTTACGTTGATCGTAGGTCGTTCATCGTTTGTCGTATGGGATTAAAAATATCAATCCATCGCGATGAACGATGAACTACGAACGAAAAACTTTTAAGTTGAAGGGGCCTCGCATGATGGCAAAAACCTTCGTGCGACAGCCTCTTTTTCTGTTTTGCCAGTGAAAGGCGATGATTTTTCTGATACAATAGAAGGGAAATTTTACAATAATACGAATTTCCCGTTTGTTCAGCATCGAGAGGAGTTTATGAATCGTGATAAAGATAAATTTTGTTTGCCACGGCAATATCTGCCGGTCGCCTATGGCAGAGTTTGTGTTCCGGCAGATGGCGGAGCAGGAAGGGCTGTCAGAACGGTTCGAGGTGGCATCAGCGGCTACGACGGATGAGGAAATCTGGAACGGCTATGGCAATCCGGTCTATCCGCCGGTGGAACGGCTGCTTCGGGAGCACGGTATGGATCCGGATGGGAAGCGGGCCGTCCTGCTGATGGCAGACGATTATGGAACTTATGATTATTTCATCGGCATGGATGACGAGAATCTGCGGGATATGCAGCGGATTTTCCACGGGGATCCGGATCATAAATGCTCGCTGCTCATGGATTATACGGAAAATCCCCGTCCTGTGGCCGATCCGTGGTATACGCGGGATTTCCAGCGGACCTGGGACGATGTCCAGGAAGGTTGTCAGGGACTGCTGACCTGCCTGCGGGACCCGTTGAGGGACTGTACGGCGAATGTCCGTACTCATTAGGGCCATAGCGTCTGGATGATTCCGGACAGGGAGGCTCCATAGAGGAGAATCCAGATGATCTGGCGGATCCGCTGTTGAGAAATGTAGGAATAGGTCAGATTGCCTATAATCAGCCCGATGACCAGTGCCGGGAGCAGATAGAAAAAATCGGTCAGCGAGGCGCATACATCGTATCCGCCGGCCAATTCGACTAAGAGGGAGGTGAAATTCGAAATAAAGAAAAAAATGAAGTAGCTGGCACGCAACCGGTCCGGATCGAGCCGGGTATTGGCCAGATACATCATGAGCGGCGGGCCGCCCATTCCCGTCGTGACCGAAGCGATACCGGCAAAAAATCCGGTCGTTACCGTGTGCGCCGTCGTTTCTCTAAAGGTATGGTGTGTCCACTGAATGAGCAGCATGGATAAGATAATCGAGCCGTCTACGATGAGTTTCAATGCCGTACTGCTTACGGTATCATAAATCAGGAATCCCGGTCCTTCGCCCAGCAGAACGCCAAGATAAAGCCAAAGGACTAGTTTCAGGTAGGCCTTACGGAAATAGAAAAGACACTGTGCCAGGTTACCGCTGCAGGCCAGCAGCAATACGAGCGTCACGACTGTTTTGGAATCATAAAAAAACATCAGTAACGGGGCTGTGATAATAGCCAGTCCGAACCCCGTCACTGATTGTAAATAAGCAGCCAGGATAACACAAAGAAAAGGCTGGATATGTTGCAAAAGCAGCCCAAAATACGTTGCCATCATGCCGGTTCATCTCCTATCTGCACATATTATACAGACGGATAGGAATCGGCGTAAGTACCTAAGAAAAAGATAAGCAGCTCATCAATTTATGATAATGTACAGCGGAGGTTACGGGCATACGCCTTTTTTGTCTGAAAATTTTTCCTTCAGCAACTGATTGATTTCGTTTCTTTCTTTTCCTTGTTTTTCCAGCTGCTTAATTATTTTATACGCATGAAACAGTGGAGACGGGGCAATTTCAGAACTGAAGAAGCCGATACCCATGTTCCAGGCCAGTTGTTCGAATACATCATCCAGGGCTCTGGAGTCCAGTCCGTTGGCATAGGCTTTCAGCAGTTCCCTCATAGCCTGCCGCATTCTCCCGGCACCGACGGCATTCGCCAGAGAGAGCAGGAGCCGGATGTTATAATCGAGATAGCGTTTTTCGCTCTTCCAGGTCATATCCCAGAATGCGACAGCTAGTTCGCCCAGCTTTTCATCGATCATGGGATAATTCGTGATGACTGCCGGCCGTTCTGGCGCCTCTTCTACGTTCCCTTTTTCTTCGGTCCGGTAGAAATAAGCGTGGTATTCATGTTCTGCTGTCTTCTCTGTATAGTGTACATATCCCAGCATTTCCATTACTTCATAGAGCGGAATGGGCTCAAAGGTTTGGATGACTTCCATCCCTTCGCCAACGGGCAGTTTGGCGGCCTGTTTTTTCAGCCCGTCAAGGAAATTGCCGGCTATGCCGCGCACGTCCACTTTTTTTAAACTTGTTACTTTATATTTCCAGTCCAGATTTTTCATAGGTATGCCCTTTTCTTTTGCCTTTTATGATGCTGTCATCATAGGCATTTTTGGTTTTCTTCGTCTTGCTGGAGTCAGTATAGCATGGCCGGGGGGATAAGTATGTTTGTTTTATAACCAAATAGGATATTTCAACGAAGCAGAGAGGGGACTTGTCTTTTTGGCCGGTGAAAGGCGGCACGCTGGCGGGTGGACCGTACGGCGAACAAAAAATGATGACAGCTTGATAAGAGTTAAGCAATTTTGTTGGGAGTGACGATGATGGCCATTGATCTGAATTCGATTTTGTCCTTGTTGCAGGATGATGGAACGCCGGAACATTGGGCCCGGCAGGCGCCGGCTGCGGGCGACCATATCCGCGTGCGCCGGCTGGGCGGTTTGTATTACCATCACGGCATCTATGTCAGCGATGACGAAGTCATCGCCTTTGCCGGCGATGATGACTATAATCCCATCGACTGGTGGGATACGGAAATCCGGGCGACGTCGTTCGAGGAATTCCGCCAGGGCGGCGACGTGGAAGTGCGGCAGTATACGCCTGCCGAACAGGCGCAGCTCTGTTCCGTACCGGAAACTATCGCCTTTGCACGGGCTTGCCTGGGCAATAAGAAATACGACCTGCTCTTCCATAACTGCGAGCATTTTGCCAATGCCTGCAAGCTCGGCGTCTATCGCAGCCATCAGACGGAAGATATCCTCTTCGGCAGGGCCATCCCCAAAGCCCTGGAATGTCTCGGTGACGACGCGCAGCGGAGTCAGTGGCTTCAGGATGCCTGGCACGATTTGACGGCGCAAGTCCTGGACAAGCTGCGCCGGGACGGGGAATCCAAGGACTGACGGGAACTCAGTGGCCGGCCTGGTGGATGCCTTCGAAGTCGTATCCGGCATATCGGGCGCCGATGTCGTCCTGGCCGCCATTCAGGGCCAGGTAGAGCAGGTAGCGTTCGTAATCCATGATGACCGGCGCCTGGTGCTGGTCATAGACCTTCTGGGCGGCTGTGATGACTTCAGCGGCCTGATGATAGGCAGACGGCGTCATCCAGGGTTTGCCGGCGGGAACGCCGCGGCCGTCCGTGCTGATGGCCGTATGAGCCAGCTGCTGCCAGCTCTGGTTCAGGGCCTGTTTCAGGAGTGGAGCGGCACTGTCTCCGGACGTAAAACCGGCAGGCGCACCGGGCTGGCCGGACGAGGTGGGGACGAGCCATAAGGTGACGGCCGGGGCTTCCGGACGGTGCATGGCCTTGAAGTAATGCAGGGTATTGATGAATTCACCGCAGCGGTTGGAAATCGGCAGGTTGTCGCGGGAAAAACGCATAGCGTCGTGATAGCGGATCCCGTTCAGCTGGTAATAGCGGTGGTCCTTGGCCGCCTGCAGCGGTCCCGTTACAGGAATGGCCCGCCGGAGGGTCCAGCCCGATGGCGTATAGGCGAAAAGGGCCATATCGCCGGGCCTGATGGAGGCATCCATGTTTTCCGGGGCGACTTTTTCACCGCTTCCTTCGGTGAAATGGGACGCATCATACGCCCGGCCTTCTCCGGGGACGGCCGGGGGATAGGCATTGGCTGACAGCCGGCGTACAAGGATGTTGCCTGCGTCATCCTTGTCCAGCGTCTGGGGAATGATGGCTTCCCATACGCTGGCTTCGATGGCATCCCCATAGTGATCGCCGTCCTGGTCGTAAATGCGGATTTCCAGTCCTGCCGGGATACGCTTTACCACTGCCAGGGCCGCATCGTCATAAGCCGTATAGGTTTTCTTATCGACGACGTAATGGTCCGCTTCTTTGGCGAGCCAGACCGTGCCATTGACGGTATAGCCCTTCGGCCAGTCTTTGGCCAGGGTCTGGGCGTCGGCCGGGATGGCGAAGCCGTTGATGCGGAAGCGGCCGGCTTTTATGATGTCGCGTACACCGGCTTCGGCAGACGGTGCTGCAAAGAGCCCGTCATACGTGCTGTCCGTGACGGTGCGGATGGCGCGGCCTTCACTTTTTGTTATCACGGCAGCCAGCGGTGCCGTGACCGATGAGCCGCTGGGGTCCGCTGCCGTCAGCGGCGGGTGCGCCGGTTGTGGGACGGCAGCTCCCATGACGGCCAGGGGCATCAGGGATGCCAGGAACGTAACGAGTAGTCTTTGGTACATAATGAAAACCCTCCTCATTTTAGATGAAGGCATTATAACACGTTTTTCCTTTTTCCGTAAGAAGGCACTTTTAGGGTAGTATCCTGTACCGGCCAGAGGGCAGGCCTCAGAGAATCGTCCGGTCATTGATTTGCTGGAAGAGTTTTTCATAGCGTTTCTGTTCACTTTTCAGGCAGACGAGGTAGTAGTCTGTCTGACATTCCGGGTCCGCCAGGGAAATGTTGAAGCGGCCCGGAATTTTTTGTCCCTGTCCGAGAAAGTAGCTGGAAGAAAAACAGGGGTAATCCGAATGTTCAATCAGTTCCCGGAAGGTATCCCGCTGTATCTGCAATAAATAACGGGCGTGCGGTGTCTTTTCCCGGGTCATGTTCATCCAGAAGCCGATGTGGGAAAAAAGGAGAATTGCCCGGCCATCCAGGTCTTGCAGGCGGACTTCCGGATAAAAGGCCAGCGGATCCGAGGAGCGGACGGAGAGGTAGAGTTTTTCGCTGCCGCATTTCTTGACGAGGAATTCATCGCCGTCAGGACGGGTATGCATGACGGCCAGCTGATACGTCTGGTTGCGCAGGCCGTCCGGGAAGGTGGCATCATCTTTCATATCGGCAGATAAGGTCATGCCCTGGAAGATGCCGTTCAGCAGCGGCGTCAGTACCATCTGCGGTACAGGCGCGCAGTAGCCGATGGAAATCGTGTGCAGGCTGCGGTCATAGCTGCGGATGCGGCTGCAGAAATCCTGGTTTTCCTGGAGGATGCGCTGGGCATAATACACGGCATAGCTGCCTGTCTGCGTCAGCTGCAGGTGGTTTTTGCTGCGTACGAATAAGGGGACGCCCAGTTCGTCTTCCAGTTTTTTCATAGAACGCGTCAGGGCCGGCTGGGACGTATGCAGGTCCTGGGCCGCCTGGGTCAGGGTACCGGCTTTGGCGAAGGCGACGAATTGTGCTAGCAGGGTCGTTTCGATCATGAAGTGTCCTTTCTACAATCCAGTATACAAAAAGTGGATAGTGAAATCCTCTGTTGGCATTGTACATCTTTTACGGGCTGTTGTAAAATCTTAGATGTAGACAGGAAACACTGATTACAAGCTATACAGAATTGTTGAAATCTGAAAGGAGATTTTACACATGGAATATACAACTTTGAGCAATGGGGTACCGATTCCCCTGCTAGGATTGGGCACGTTCATGATCAGCCCGGAAGACACGGAAAAATCCGTATATGCTGCCTTGAAGATGGGCTACCGCCTCATCGACACGGCCAACGCTTATGTCAATGAAGAAGCTGTCGGCAAGGGACTGCGCCGGGCATTGGAAGAAGGCCTGGTCAAACGGGAAGATGTATTTATTTCGACGAAATTGTGGCCGACGCTGTATGAAAACGCCCAGGCTGTCGACAAGACCCTGGAACGCCTGGGTGTCGACTATGTCGATCTGCTGTTCATCCATCAGCCGGCTGGCAATTATCTGGCCGGGTATGCCACGATTGAACAGGCCTATCGCGACGGCAAGGCCCGTTCCCTGGGGATTTCCAATTTCCACGGCGACAAACTGGAAAATCTCCTGGCCCATGCCGATATCAAACCGCAGGTCATCCAGTTGGAAACGCATCCGTATCACGTCTATGACGATATCATGGCCCGCCTGGCAGCATATGGCACGAAGCTCATGGGCTGGTATCCTTTGGGCCATGGCGACCCGGAACTGCTTCGCGACCCGGTATTTACGGCCCTGGCTGACAAGTATCACAAGAGTACGGTACAGATTATCCTGCGCTGGGCCGTACAGCGTCAGTTCATCACCATTCCCGGCACGAAGAATCCGGACCATCTGCGCAGCAATTTCGACATCTTCGATTTTGCCCTGACAGAGGAAGAAATGGCTGCCATCAACGGACTGAACGGGACACGCCAGTATTATACGGCAACGCCGGATTTGGAAAACCGCTATGCCAGCATGCATCTGCCTTTTGAAGATAAATAGGAGGACATTATGGAATTCGTAACTTTGAATAACGGCGTCACTATGCCGAAATTAGGATTTGGTGTTTATCAGACGGCACCGACTGACACGGAAAAAGCCGTCAGTGAAGCCTTGGAAACGGGATACCGCCTCATCGATACGGCCGCATCTTACCGAAACGAAGAAGGTGTCGGCGCTGCCGTGC
This sequence comes from Megasphaera jansseni, assembly GCF_047974155.1. NCBI lineage: Bacteria > Bacillati > Bacillota > Negativicutes > Veillonellales > Veillonellaceae > Megasphaera > Megasphaera jansseni. The sequence continues at coordinate 69,187 of NZ_JBHYRR010000011.1, forward strand.
GTCAAAGCGGCATCCGCCGGGAAGACTTATTCATCACGACCAAATTGTGGGTCCAGGACCATGGCTATGATGCCACCCTGAAGGCTTTCGACGTATCGATGAAGAAACTGGGCCTGGATTATTTGGACCTCTATTTAATCCATAAACCGTATGGCGATTACTACGGAGCCTGGCGGGCCATGGAAAGGCTCTATCAGGAAGGCCGTATCCGGGCCATCGGCGTCACCAGTTTCTGGAACGAACGGCTGGCCGACCTGGCCAACATGAATACCATCACGCCGGCTGTCAACCAGATTGAAACCAACGTATGGGACCAGAAATGGGCTGAAGAAGGCCTCATGAAAGAACTGGGCATCCAGCAGGAAGCCTGGGCACCCTTTGCCGAAGGGAACAACGATGTCTTCCACACGCCGCTCCTGATGGATATTGCTGCCAAACACGGCAAGACCGTCGGTCAGGTCATGCTGCGCTGGCTGCTCCAGCGGGATATCGTCGTCATCCCCAAGACGGTCCATAAAGCGCGGATGCAGGAAAACATCGACGTCTTCGACTTTACCCTCGACGAAGAAGACATGAAAGCCATCCGCACGCTGGATACGGGCAAGAGCACCATTTACGACGAAATGGACCCGCATATTGCCATGGCTATCGGTAAAAAGACTATCCACTAGATGCCAGCCACCAGCTGCTAATCCCTAATCCCTAACTACTTAAAAGGCGCTGTCGCATGAAGGCCTCTGCCATTATGCGAGGTCCCATTCTCTTTATAGTTTGTAGTTTGCAGAAAATGGCTTTAAATTTAAAACCATTTACTAAAAACTACAAACTTAATGCTCAAAAGGGGCTGTCGCACGAAGGTTTCTGCCATCATGTGATGCCCCGTTTACTTTATAGTTTGTAGCACAGAGTTTGTAGTTTGCAGAGAAAAGCTTTAAATTTAAACCCATCCGCTAACAACTAACAACTAGCCACTAACAACTTGAAAGGAGCTGTCGCGATGCGACAGCTCCTTTTTTTATCCCCTGGAATCGAGTATAATAGGGTATCAGATTACGTTGAGGAGGGTATACGATGGACAAACAGGAATGGGAACATATATTGAATATCAAGACGGCCGGCCGCGATGACAGCCAATCCGATGGAGAGCATCATCCTTATGAGCCGACGGATTACGGCGTTCTCGAGCGACTGGCCAACAGCGGCTATATCGGCAAGAAAGATACGCTCATCGATTACGGCAGCGGCAAGGGGCGGGTCAGTTTTTTCCTGGCCTATCAGACGCGGTGCCGGGCCATCGGGGTAGAATATGACCGTCGCTTGTGGGAAAAGGCCATGGACAATGGACAGACGGCCGTATCCCGGCGGCGCGTGTCCTTCGTCCTGGCCGATGCTGTGGAGTACGAAGTCCCACCGGAAGGGACTTGTTTCTTTTTCTTCAATCCCTTTGCCCTGCACACGCTGAAACGGGTCCTGGGAAAGCTCTTCGACGCCCATTACCATGCGCCGCGGCCAATGTACCTGTTTTTCTATTATCCTTATGAAGAAACGGAAGTTTTCCTGACACACCATCCGAACCTCATCGTCGAAGATGTCATCGACTGCCGCGACTTGTTCGATGAGGACGATGACCGGGAAAAAATCCTGGTCCTGCGGCTGAGTGACTGAATACCGGCAATTTATCTCATGAAAATATTCAAGTTAAACGATTGATAAATTGCCGATAACGGCATATAATAAAAACAAGAGGGGTGATGACTATGGATGCTATGTCCGTCAAAGAAGCAGCCCGCCGTTGGGGTCTTTCTGAGCGGTCTGTCCGTAATTATTGTGCCGAAGGCCGGATTGCCGGGGCTTTTTTGACCGGGAAAACTTGGCGTATTCCAGCAGATGCCGAAAAACCGGCCAGGAAGGAGCGGCAAAAAAGGAAATCCCCATCGCTGCTCCAGGTCTTGCGGCGTGAGAAGAAGAGTCACCTTTCCGGTGGCATCTATCATAAGCTGCAAATTGATATGACCTATAACTCGAACCATATTGAAGGAAGCCATTTGACGGAGGAGCAGACGCGATACATCTTTGAAACGAGGACTATCGGCATTACTCAGCAGGCTGTCCGCGTCGACGATATTGTAGAAACGGCAAATCATTTTCACTGCATCGATAAAGTCATCGACCATGCGGAACAGGGGTTGTCGGAACGCTTCATCAAGCAGCTCCACGGTATCCTCAAGACCGGGACCAGTGATTCCCAGCAGGAATGGTTTGCTGTAGGGGCTTATAAGAAACTGCCTAACGAAGTAGGCGGCCAGCCAACGACAGCTCCAGAAGACGTTCCAGCGGCCATGGCTTCTTTATTACAGGACTATGGTGTTACGACAGCTAAGACGCTCGATGATATTTTAGCTTTTCATGTACGCTTTGAACGAATCCATCCTTTTCAGGATGGTAATGGCCGGATTGGCCGGCTGCTGATGCTCAGCGAATGTCTGCGCAATGATATTGTACCCTTCATCATTACCGATGAATTGAAACTCTTTTATTATCGCGGCCTCCATGAATGGGACCAGGAACGGGGATTCCTTCGGGATACGTGCCTGACGGCGCAAGACTATTTTAAGAAAGTGATGGATTACTTCCGCATTTCTTATGAAAAAGGAGAATGATTACCTATGATAGATACGGAACATGTCGTACAGCGTTTTTTGAAGTATGTTTCTTTTGATACCCAGTCCGATGAAGATAACGATGCCGTCTGCCCCAGTACGCCGGGACAGATGGTCTTTGCCAAAGAACTGGCAGGGGAATTGAAAGCCATCGGCTTGTCCGATGTCACCTTGGACGAACACGGGTATATCATGGCCACACTGCCGGCCAACGGAGCCCAGGGGCCGGTCGTCGGCTTCATTTCCCACGTCGATACCAGTCCGGATGCTTCGGGGAAGGACATCAAACCCGTCCGCGTCACTGACTATGATGGAAAGGACATCGTCCTCAATGAAGCACAGGGCATCGTCTTTTCGACAAAGGCTTTTCCGGAAGTCTTGAAATACAAGGGCCAGGACATCCTCTTCACAGATGGGACGACCCTCCTCGGAGCTGACGATAAAGCGGGCGTCACGGCCATCGTCAGTGCCATGGAATACCTCATCCAGCATCCGGACATCGCTCACGGAATGATCCGCATCGGCTTTACGCCTGATGAAGAAACGGGGCGCAGCGCCGCCTTGTTCGACGTGCAGCAGTTCGGCGCTGATTTTGCCTATACCGTCGACGGCAGCGAACTGGGCGGCCTGGAATATGAAAATTTCAATGCTGCCAATCCCGTCATCACCTTCCATGGCCGCAGCGTGCATACGGGCGACGCCAAAGGAAAGATGGTCAACGCATTGTCGATTGCCGCAGAATGGCAGCAGCTCCTGCCGGCTGGGGAAAAGCCGGAATATACCGAAGGCCATGAAGGCTTCTTCCACGTCTATAAGCTGAATGGCGATGTCGAAACGTGCACCATGCACATGCTCGTCCGCGACCATGACCGCCAGCACTTTGAACGGCGCAAGGCCCTGCTGCAGCAGATGGCGGACTTCTTCAATCAGAAATACGGCGAAGGTACGGTGACTGTCACGCCGCATGATGTCTATTATAATATGTTGGAAAAAATCGAAGACGGCCACATGGATGTCGTCGATTTAGCCAAAGAAGCCATGGAAGCTGCCGGCGTCACGCCGCAGGTCGCTCCCATCCGCGGCGGTACCGACGGGGCCCAGCTCTCCTTCCGCGGTCTGCCGTGCCCGAATTTGTTTACTGGCGGTGCCAACTTCCACGGCCGCTATGAATACCTGCCCATCCCGTCGCTGGTCAAGGCCTGCGAAACGGTCATCGAAATCGCCAAACGGGCAGCCAAACGTCCGTAGGCGCCGGATGGTCCTGCAACGATGAACAACCTGTGACAAGAAGACAAGACCTTCGTAGGGGCCGTCCCAAAGGGCGGCCCGCCTGATATGATGGTGTATACGTAATGCATAACGGGTGATGTGTGAAAACATTGCGGGACGCCTTAGCAGGACGTCCCCTACGGAGCGGTTCATGCGATGTGGCGATTCTCGTCATTTTCAGGATGGGGAATGATAAAAGGGGGAATTTTGATGAAAGAGATTACTCATGATATGTTAGCCCAGTTCCGCACGGCTTATGAAGCCGACGGGCAGGCCCAGGTCCTGCATTCGGCCCTGGCCAAGACGGATATGGCCGACCTGGCCTATGTCCCGACAGCCGGTGCCCGGCTCAAGGGCGCTTTTTCTGTCGAAGTGAAGACGCGGGGCATTACGGCCCAACAGAAGTCCGGCCGCTGCTGGCTCTTTGCGGCGCTCAATATCCTGCGGGAAAAGGTAGCCGAAACGTGCCATCTCGACCAGTTCGAACTGTCGCAGAATTACTTGTCTTTTTACGATAAATTGGAAAAAGCCAATAATTTCCTGGAAATGGTCATCGAAAACGCCCAGGCACCCATCAAGGGCCAGCTCATGCAGTACGTCCTGCGGGGCATGACCGATGGCGGGTATTGGAGCGAAGCCGTCGACCTCATCGAAAAATATGGCGTCGTTCCCAAACAGGTCCAGCCGGAAACGTACCAGTCCGAACATACTGACCGCTTTGTAGCCTCCATGAACCGGCTCCTGCGCAAGGATGCCATGGAACTGCGGGAACTCGTCTTGGCCGGCAAAGACCCGTATGCCCGGAAAGCAGCCATGATGACTGAAGTCTACAAGGCTGCCTGCATCGCTTTTGGCCAGCCTGTCCAGACCTTTGACTTCGCTTACCGCGATAAAGAGAATAATTATCACGAAGAACGGAACCTGACGCCGCAGGCTTTCTACCAGAAATACATCGGCCTGTCCCTGCGCGATTACGTGGCCGTCATCAATGAACCGACGGCCGATAAGCCGCTGGATACGCCCATCCAGTTCCATGCCGTTGAAAATATGGCCGGCCGTGACATGAAGGCCTTGAACTTGTCGCAGGAAGCCCTGGAAGCACTCTGCGTCAAGCAGTTGAAAAATGGCCAGGCCATCTGGTTCGCCTGCGATGCCGGAGCCTTCGGCGCCCGGAAAGAAGGTATCTGGGACCCGGCCAGTGTCCAGTACGAAGCCCTCTTAGGCGGCTATTCGACGGATATGCCCAAAGGAAAGCGCCTGGAATACAACAGCAGTTCGGCAACCCACGCCATGCTGCTCACCGGCGTCCATTTCGACAAGGACGGCAAGCCGGACCGTTGGAAAATCGAAAATTCCTGGGGCCAGGATGTCGGCGACAAAGGCTATTTCGTCTGCTCTGAAGCCTATTTCCAGGAATTTGTCTACGAAGCCGTCATCGACCGCCGTCATTTCAGCCCGGCCCAATTAGCCATGATGGAAAAGGAACCGGTCGTCATCAACGCCTGGGACGAAGACTATTAGGAAAGAAGGAGCTCTATGTATACCTTTGATGGCAAAGCTTATGACTGCCCATTCGACTGCTTCATCGATATCATTAAGGGAAAATGGCGGACGTCCATTTTGCTGGTGCTGGCAGAAGGGCCGATTTTCTTTGCCCACTTGCAGCGGCGCCTGCCGGGCATCAGTGCCAAAGTGCTGACGGAAAACCTGCACGTCTTCGAGCGCAACGGCTTGGTTACACGGACCGTCCATGCTACGGTGCCGCCGACGGTTGCCTACAGCCTGACCGACCGGGGCGAGCAGCTGATCCGCGTCATGCAGGGCATCAACGGCTGGGTCGACGGCTTTTTTGGCAAGTGAAAAGAGGCTGTCGCAGGAAGACAGCCTCTTTTCGAGGGTTAAGTTTGCAGTTTGCAGTTTGTAGTGAAGGGACCTTGCATAATGACATAAGCCCTCGCGCGGCAGTCCCTTTGAAAACAACTAGAACATGGTATTATTGTTGGCTGCCTTATCCGGGATATCCTGGATGACGTCCCAGTGTTCGACGATTTTCCCGTCTTTGATGCGGAAAATGTCGACGGCAGCCTGCCCGCGGTCATCTTTTGCGAGTTTGATATGGTTGTGGATGAAGACCAGGTCACCATCAGCTCCGATGTGCTTGATGACAGCCGTGCTGTCCGGGTAGGCTTTCAAGAATCCGGCGACGCCGTCCTTGAAGGCCTGTTTGCCATCGGCGAATTCCGGGCTGTGCTGGGTATAGACCGGAGCGACCATCGTGTCGATGACGGCCGTATTGTGTTTGTTGAATACTTCATTCCAGAAATATTCGGCCATGGCCTTGTTGCTTTTGAAATGGGGCGTATCGGCTGCCAGCGATGCACCCATGGGCAGGCAGCTGATCAGTGCCAGGGTCAGGCCTAAGAAAAGTGTTTTTTTGTTCATGTGTAGGACCTCCTTGATGTATAGCTTTATTATAAAGAAAGTTTCTCATTTACGGAAGAAGGTACTTTGAAGTCAGGTCCTTACGCAGAGGTAAGTTTTGGTTTTTTTGGCTCAAGGAGGGATTGTTATGGCCTTTTCTATTGTTCACGGGGATATTGTCCAAATGAAAACCGATGCCATCGTCAATGCAGCGAATTCCCGCCTGCTCGCCGGCAGCGGCGTCTGCGGGGCCATTTTCCACGCTGTCGGGCCGCGGGCCCGGGAACTCCAGGAAGATTGCCTGGCCCAGGCGCCCTGCCCGACGGGCCAGTCGGTCCTGACGGACAGTTATGGATTGAAGGCGAAATACATCATCCACACCGTCGGCCCTGTCTGGCAGGGAGGGCGAAGCGGAGAACGCGACCTGCTGACCAGCTGTTATGCGACGGCCCTGGCTTTGGCCGCCGAACACGGCTGCCGGTCCATTGCCTTTCCGCTCATTTCGGCAGGCATTTTCGGCTATCCGAAAGCCGAAGCCTTGGAAGTGGCCCGGGAAGCGGCAGCGGCATTCTTGAAACATCATGACATGGATATCTATCTGGTCTTATATCCCTGAAGAAAGGAAAGAATTATGATTCGCAATATTGTACACGACGTCATCTTCTTGGGCCGTAAATCCGAAGCGGCGACCAAAGAAGATTTACCTGTCGTCCAGGACCTGCTCGACACGCTGAAAGCGAACCGCATGACCTGTGTCGGCATGGCGGCGAATATGATCGGCTCATTGAAGCGCATTATCGTCGTCCATACGGAACGGGGGGACGAAATCCTCATCAACCCGGTCATCGAAAAGAAGGCAGAGCCCTTCCCGGCAGAAGAAGGCTGCCTGTCCCTGGTCGGCAAACGGAAGACGACGCGCTATCGGAAGATACAAGTCTTCTATCAGGACCGCCGGTTCCGCAAACACCGCCAGACCTTCACCGGCTGGACGGCCCAGATCATCCAGCACGAATGTGACCATCTGGACGGTATCATCATCTAATTATAAACTTCATATGCAAGAGGGGCTGTCGCACGAAGTTTTTTGCCATCATGCGAGGCCCCTTAAACTTAAAAGTTTTTCGTTCGTAGTTCATCGTTCATCGCAATGAATTTATATTTTTTAATCCCATACGACAAACGATGAACGACCTACGATCAACGTAAAAGGAGCTGTAACAAAATGAGATTTTTGGCTCATTTTGTTACAGCTCCCTTTTTATTTTTTCGATTCTTTTTTTCTTTCTTTTACGATTTCTGCGTAGCGTTTTTTTTCACGCTGCAACACGTCTTCGAAATATTTTGTCCGGAAAGCTGTTAGTTTGAAATATCCGTTGATTTCTTCTGGTGTACAATACTCCGAAGCTGCCATGAGGTAGTCGGCAGTAGTCCGGCGGTCAAAGGCGATGTGTTTGCGACAGGTTTGCTCTCCTTTTTCGGTTAAATAGAGATTGTGTTCCCGCATATTTTCAGGATTTACTTTTTGTTCAATAAAACCGTCCTTCTCCAACTTGGAAAGCATCGAGGAAACCGTGCCTTTCGTGCGGAAGGTCAACTGACAGATTTGTTTGGCGGTCATACCAGGACAGCGCTGAATGAATCCCAGTGTATGAATCTCGATTTCACTCATGAAAAATCCGGGAGCATATTCCCTGGGAATAGACTGATAGACATTCATTAACATATTATAGCGGAAAATGATATCTACTTTTTCATCGAGATTGGCGAATATATCTGTGACATCTTTTGTTTTTTCCATCATGACCGAATCAACTCCTATCTGGTCCTATCTGTCTAAGTAAGAAAATAGTTTGATAGTATTATATATTATAAGAAATATAATTGTCAATAAATCAAACCATTTTAGTTTCACAACAGAACCAAAATGATAGTCATATGACTAAAAATCAATAAAAACAAGCCATTTATGTCTATTTTAGAAAGGAAAAGTACGAAAAATGATTGACTACAAAAAGACTCTATGCTATTATTACCCCAGATAGATTGATTACCAAACTATTTACAAAAAGGTTGAGTACCAAACTATATAAAGAAGAGGTGAGGCGTCGTGAAGGCACATCATGGAGGGACACTCTGGCTGATACTGGGTATCGCTTTAGGAGCTTTGGCTGGTATGGCTATGGGAAAACAAGCGGCAATCTTCAAACCGCTGGGGGATATTTTCTTGAATTTGTTATTTACCTTAGTCGTACCACTGGTTTTCTTTTCGATTTCCGGAGCTGTTTCGGCTTCGTCGAATGTGAAGCGCCTGGGAAAGTTATTGGGCAGTATGTTGGTCTTATTTATCGGGACAGGAATTTTGGCTTCCCTGTTGACCATCATCGCTTTGTTCCTGATACAGCCGTGTTCAGATATGACGATCCCGACGATTGCATATGCCGATAGTCCTCCTGTCAGCCTAGATTCGGATTTCTCTTTTAGTGCTTATTTCGTCAAGATGGTTACCGTTCCTGAATTTTCGCAGCTGTTGTCGCAGAAAAATATGCTGCCGCTCATCGTATTTTCCGTTTTCTTCGGCATTTGTGTTCCTTTAACGGGGGAACGGGGAACGAAAATTAGTCAGGCTTTGAATGATATAGCAGCAGTCATTTATAAAATGATTGCCTGTCTGATGAAGGCAGCGCCGGTAGGGCTGGGTGCTTATTTTGCCAATATGATTGGAACTATGGGGAGTGAATTCCTGGGGGCTTTTTTCCAAGTCGTGCTCTTTTTCTTCCCCGTGGCCTTGGCCTACTTTTTCTTGGCCTTTCCGCTGTATTGTTTTTTCGCCGGCGGCTGGCCTTGTGTCAAAGGGTTCTTTAAATACTCGTTCACACCGGCCGTTACGGCCTTGAGCACAAGTTCCAGCAATGCAGCCATTCCCGTACAACGGCGCTTCTGTGATGCCATGCATGTACCGCCTGATATTTCCGGCATCGTCCTGCCTATGGGGGCGACGATGCACATGGATGGAGGCTGTATCGCTACGATTACCAAGATTTATCTGGTCTGTCTGCTCTTTCAGGTCCCTTGGGGATCGTTGGAGGTATTGGCTCTCAGTATTTTCTTGGCTGTTGTAGCTTCTACGGCTATTTCTTCCGTGCCGGGAGGGGGAGCCATTGGCAGTGTCATGATAGTCAGTGCCTTTGGTCTGCCGCCGGCTTCCTTAGGTATCTTGTTATTAGTCGGGACTTTAGTGGATCCCCTGGGTACGATGATTAACTCCACTGGTGACAGCGTTGTTTCTTTCCTGGTAGCGCGCATACTGGAAGGTAAAAAATGGATGTCCCAATGAAGTACATTATAAATTCATTATTTATAAAATTTACAAAGGAGAACTTATCATGAAAATTACCAAGATTGACTTACTCTTATCGGATCCTGTAGAAGGAGGATGGCAGCCGTTATTCTGCCGCATTTATACAGATACTGGTGTCTATGGTGATGGGGAAGCGGCTCTTTCCTATGGCGGTGCTGTTCATGCTGCTTTTGGTATGATGCGGGATTTAGCTCCTGAAATTATCGGCATGAATCCCTTGGAACACGAAGTCATCTGGCAAAAAATGTATAAAGATGCCTGCTTTTTTGGCCTTAACGGCGGTCCGATTACCTTTGCCGGCATGAGCGCCATCGATGTGGCCCTTTGGGATATCAAAGGTAAGGTTTATCAAGCTCCGTTATGGGAAATGCTGGGTGGCAAACAGCGTACAAAATTACGGGCTTATGCCAGCCAGCTGCAGAATGGATGGGCGGGTCATCGCCGTCCGGCACGGACTCCAGAAGATTATGCTCACGATGCCAAAGTGGCGGTAGAAAAAGGCTTCGATGCTGTGAAATTCAATTTTACGACATTCCGTGAAGATGAAGGCCGTTATGCGGGAACGGAACAGACGGCTTTCCTGCATCCGAAATACATGAAGGTCATTGAAAGCCGTATTGCTGCTGTCCGGGATGTCTTGGGGGACACTGGCGATATCATCTTGGAAAATCATGCTTATACGGACGCTCAGTCAGCGGTACAGATGGGGCAGATGGCTAAGAAATACGGTATCCTTTATTTCGAGGAACCCGTGGCTCCTCATGCTGATGCCCTGCGCTTTGTGTATGATCATACTGGCATTCCTGTTGCCAGTGGGGAACGAATCTATTCGCGCTGGCAGTTCCAGGAATGCTTGGACAAAGAAGCCATTCAGGTTATCCAGCCGGATATCGGCAACAGCGGCGGCATTACAGAAGTTAAGAAAATCTGTGATATGGCCTATAGCCGTGAAGTCGGCGTTCAGATCCATGTCTGCGGCTCGCCGTTGATTGTGGCAGCATCCCTGAATTTAGAAGCGACACTGCCTCATTTTGTCATTCATGAATATAACGTCAATACGTCTATGCCGAAAATGTTGAAATTGACGAAATATACCTATGAACCGGAAAACGGACAGATGGATATTCCTTCGCTGCCTGGGATTGGCAATGAGATTTCGGATTATGCTTTCCAGCACAGCCAAATCGTATCGGTTACGGCTGATGACAAACAAGAAATTTTATAAGTCTGAAAGGGGTTATTGGGATGGAAAAATTGACAAAGGCAAAGAATTATGGTGGCAAAGCATTGCTTCCTATTGTCGTATTTCTGGTACTCTATGTAGGCTGTGGTATTGTCTTTACGGCATTGGGATATGATAAACCGTTCTGGATTATGCCTCGGTATTCATCAATCCTTTTTGCCGTACTCGTGGCATTGATTTGTTTTGAACCGAAGCGGTCGGTAACAGAAAAAGTCGATTTGTGGAGTAAAAATGCCGGAAAACCTGGCGTCATGCAGTTAGGTTTGATGGTACTCATGGCCGGTGGTTTTGCAAAAGCTTGTGCCGTCATCGGGGGACAGGCATCTATCGTCAATTTGGGGGTATCCTTGATTCCGAGTTATTTGCTTGTACCAGGACTGTTTGCCATCTGTGCCATTATTTCTACTTGTATCGGAACATCCATGGGGACCCTGGCTACGATGATACCGGTAGCGGCTGCGCTGTCACAGGGCGCTGGCATCAATCCAGCCATGGCCGGAGCCGCTGTCATCACTGGTTCTTATTTTGGCGATAACTTGTCGATGATTGCAGCGACGACGATTTGTGCAGCTCGTGGTGTCGGGGCCGATATGAAAGAAAAGTTTAAATTCAATTTCTATGTAGCCTTGCCAGCCACTATCCTCACGTTGGTATTGTATGCTTTCCTGGGCAGCAGTTCGTCGACGACCGTAGCTGCTGGCGAATATAACTTAATTACGATTTTGCCGTATATTTCGACATTAGTCTTTGCCTTGATGGGATTGGATGTCATTTTAGTCCTAGCCATTGGCATTGGCTTGGCTGGCGTTATTGGTATCTGCATGGGAACGGCTGACTTTTTCACATGGGCGCAGGCCGTTTCGGCCGGGATGGAAAGCATGTTCTGGCTGGCCGTCTTCGCGCTGATGATTGCCGGATTGGTTGGCATGGTTTCCTATTATGGTGGTGTACAATGGTTGGTTGACAATGTCACCAAAAAAATCAAAGGCCGGAAAAGTTGTGAATTCATCGTCGGCGGCTTATCGCTCCTGTTGTCGGCTACGATTGTCAATAATGTCATGGCTATCATGATTACGGCACCGATTGCTAAGGAATTAGGAGAAAAGTATACCATTGATTCCCGCCGTCTGGCCACATGGCTTGATATCGGAGCCTGCATTGCCGTCATGATCGTCCCGCATGGGACAGGCGCTCTGATGGTACAGGAGGTCATGGGAGCCACGTATTTGGAAATCCTGTCTTATCAGCTCTATCCCTTGTTCCTCATCATCAGTTGTGCTGCTTTCATGCAGTTTGGTTTGCTGCGATTGCAGAAAAAGAAAGAACCGCAAGTTAAGACAATCCTTGCAAAAAATTAGATGCATCTCTCTTTTCTTAACAAGACTGCCTCAGGGTTATTTTAATTATCCTGCGGCAGTCTTGTTTTCTATGCTATAATATAGAAATAAGCGGTGGGCTAATGGTCCGTAGGGGCCGTCCTGCAAGGCGGCCCGTTGGGGGCCATGAATTTATGAATACTTTCTAAGAAAGAGAGACCATGTATGAATAAGTCGATGCTTGCGAATTTGATGAAACCTTTGACACTGGGACTGATTGTGGCGGTATTTCTGGCCATTCACTGGGCCATTCCTTCCTTTTACAGTACCTTGTGGCAGTTGACGCTGAGCCATGATATTCCGGGGCTGACATCGTATATTTCTTCCTTTGGCAGTATTGCCGTGGTCCTCATGATCCTGCTCATCGTCTTGACCAATATGACCGGTCTGCCGTCGGTTCAGTTCGTCACGGTCAATGGCATCTTATTTGGCCTGCTGCCGGGCATCGTCATTTCCTGGGCCGGGCAGGTCATCGGCAATGTCCTGGCCTTTGTCATCATGCGCTATGTTTTCCGCCATAAGGCGCAGGCCCTGGTCGATAAGAGCCGCTGGCTGTCCAGGCTGAACCGCAAGATTGATTTCCGGCTCATCTTTTTCTTCCGGGCCATTCCCTATTCTCCGAATTTCGTCATCACCGCCCTCTGTGCCCTGAGCCGTGTCCGCTTCGGCGAACATATGGCGGCGACGATGGGCGGCAAGTTCCTGGCTGTCTGTATGGAAGTCTGGCTGGGATACGATCTCATTCATTTCAACCCGCGCAGCCTCATCCTGGCGGGGGTCATGGTCTGTCTGCTGGCGGTGGGGCTCTTTGGCAGCCGCTATTGGCAGAAGAAAAGTGCAAAATAAAAGTCCTATAGAATAAAGACAGGAGGGATTTCTCATGGGTTTGATCAAAGCAGCCATCGGGGCTGTCGGCGGCGTCCTGGCCGACCAGTGGAAAGAGTTTTTTTATTGTGACAGCCTGAATGAAAATATCTTGATGGCGAAAGGTCAGAAGCGGACCAGCAGCCATGGCCGCAGCGGCAATACCGACGGCGAAGACAATATTATTTCCAACGGCTCGCGCATTGCCGTCAACAACGGCCAGTGTATGCTCATCGTCGAATCAGGCAAGGTCGTCGAAGTCTGTGCCGAACCGGGCGAATATACCTATGATGCTTCGACGGAAGCGTCTATCTTCGACGGCGACTATGCCGGCGACTTGGGAGAATCGTTCCGCCAGCTCGTCCGCCAGATGAAGGAACGCTTTGCCTTTGGCGGTGATACGGGCAAGGACCAGCGGGTCTACTACATCAACCTCAAGGAAATCATCGGCAATAAATACGGGACCCCTAGTGAAGTCCCCTTTAAGTCCTATGACGATACGACGGGGCTGGCCCTGCTCATGCGCCTGCGCTGCTTCGGGGAATACAGCTACCGCATCGCCAATCCGATTCTGTTCTATACGAATGTCGCCGGCAATGAAGGGGACGTGTACGAACGGAGCCGCCTCGACAGCCAGCTCAAGTCAGAGCTCCTGACGGCCCTGCAGCCGGCCTTTGCCAAGGTTTCGGCCCTGCACATCGACTATTCCCAGCTGCCCGGCCATACGCCGGAACTGGCTCAGGCCCTGAATGAAGTCCTGTCGCCGAAATGGCGCGACCTGCGGGGCATCGAAATCGTATCCATCGGCATCAACAGTGTCAAGGCCAATGAGGAAGATGAAGCGAAGATTCAGAAAGCCCAGATGGGCCTGACCATGTCCCGGCCGGACATCGGTCTGGGGACCCTCGTCGATGCGACGGCGGACTCCATGCGCACGGCCGCTGCCAATGAAGGCGGTATGGGTGCCGCCATGGGCTATATGGGCATGAACATGGCCAATCAGGCCGGCGCCGGACTGGCTCAGGAACTGGCAGCCCGCCAGGCGGCTTCCGGGCCTGCGCCGGCTGCAGCGGCACCGGCTGGCAGTTGGACCTGCTCTTGCGGTCAGACCGGCAATACGGGGAACTTCTGCACGGCCTGTGGCCGTCCCAAACCACAGGCATCATCCTGGACCTGCCCGAACTGTGGTCAGGCCGGGAATACAGGCAATTTCTGCAGCAACTGCGGTTCGCCGCGCCCTCAGGTCCCGGCCAGCTGGACGTGCCCGTCCTGCGGGACCGTCAATACCGGGAATTTCTGCATGAACTGCGGTACGAAGAAAACCGGGATGTGAGGTGAGGGCCATGGCAGACACGTCGGTCAGTTATAAATGTCCGAACTGCGGGGCTCCGCTGCAATTCAATCCGAAAGCGAAGTCCGTCACTTGTGATTATTGCGATACGAAATTCGACGTCCAGACCCTGGAAGCCCTATATGCCCAGAAAGAAGCGCGGGCAGCCGAAGCCGATGCGGCCCGCCAGGTCCGTTGGAAGACCGAAGAAGCTGGCCAGGACTGGAGCGATGAGGAAGCGGCTCATTTGCAGACCTATACCTGCTCGTCGTGCGGCGCTGAAATCGTCTGCGACGAAAATACCATGGCGACGGAGTGCTGTTACTGCGGCAATCCGACCCTCATCCCCAGCCGTTTTTCCGGAATGCTCAAGCCTGATTACGTGATTCCCTTCAAAAAGACGAAAGACGAAGCCGTAGCGGCGTTGAAGCAATTCTATCAAGGGCGCTGGCTCCTGCCCAAGGCTTTTACGGCCCATAACCGCGTCGAAGCCATCCAGCCCATGTACGTCCCGTTCTGGCTTTTCCATGCCCAGGTCACGGCGTCGGCGGCTTTCCGGGCCGAAGACGATGCCGTTTTCGAGACGCCGGACGAGACGATCATCGAAACGAGTATCTATCACTGCGACCGGACGGGCTCCCTGGCCTTTCACCGCATCCCCGTTGACGGCAGCCAAAAGATGGATGATACGTATATGGAAAGCATCGAACCCTTTGACTACGGCGAGATGGTCCCGTTCAGCCCGGCTTATTTCGCGGGCTGCCTGGCCGACAAATACGACGTCGACGCCGACGCAGCCGTTCCCAGGGCCGATGAACGGCTCCAGCAGAGCTCCTTTGCCATGCTGGAAGATACGGTCGACAATCACCAGCGCCGGACTTTTGAAGACGGCGTCGTCCATAAAGACGAAGGGACGGTAGAATACGCCATGGCACCGGTCTGGATTTTGACGACGCGCTATGACGGCAAGGCCTACACCTTCATGATGAATGGCCAGACGGGGAAATTTGTCGGTTCCCTGCCTTATGACAAGGCCCGGTCTTATGGTTACGGTGCGGCGCTGGCTGCTGTCCTGGTACCGGTCCTGTACTTCCTGGTGAAATCCGTCATGGTCTGGTCGGGCTTGTTGTGAAGGGAGTGAGTACGATGTGGAAATGGTTGAAAGAAGCCGTCCTTACGGTGGTTGTCTTGGTCCTGACGACGGCTGGCGCCGCAGCAGCAGCGCCGAACCTGTCCGACGGCGCCCATCTGCTTACGCCGGCAGAACAGGCCGAAGTGAAGACGGTCTTGCAGGATACAGAAGCACGGTATGGGGTACGCATTGCCGTAGTCACCGTCGCCTCGACGAAAGGCGTCAAGGCCGGGACGTATGCCAAGGAGCTGCTGGATAAGGACTATACGGATGGCCGAAACGGCAATATGGTCCTGCTCCTGGCCATGGACCGCCATGACTGGTATGTCGCAACCGACAAGGCCATGAAGGAGAAAATCAGCAACAAAAAAGGCATCCCTTATCTCAAGGATGCTTTTCTGCCAGATTTGAAGGACGGTCGTTATGCCAAAGCTTTCGAGGCTTATGGCCAGTCGTCGGCGAAATTATTGGATTATTATCAGAAAAAGGGGAAAGCCTATGACCCGGCTGATGCTTTCAGTCCCCTGGCCCTGGTCGTGGCCCTCGTCCTGGCTGTAGGTGGCGGCGTGGCCTTCCGGGCCTATCTCATCAGCCGGATGAGCAATGTCCATAAAGCGGTGGCTGCCGATGCCTATGTCGACGCCGGCAGCTTCCATGTAACGGACAGCCGCGATACCTTCGTCTTCATGACGGTTCAGCACATCGCTAAGGCCCGTCCAGCTGAGGACGACCTGCCTGACTTCGACAGCGATGACGACGGCAGTGACGACGACCACGGCGGCGGTGGCGGGAGCTTTTAGCATCATTTATGCGATATGCGGGGTTAATCTTCGTCGTGGAAAAATTCGATGATCTTATGGATGGCCAGGGCCATGTGGTTCGGATTCTGAAAGGGATGGTTGGCCCCTTCGACGGGAACGAATTCGATGACATTGTTTTCGGCGAAGTCCCGGACGATGTCAATGGGAATCATTTCGTCCTTGGTCCCGTGGAGGATGAGGATGTCGTCGGCGAAGTCGAAGTATTCGTGGTCGCGGACGTCAAAGCTCTTTAAATCGTCCATGAAGGCCTGGTCGATCTTCATCTTGCGTTCGAAGCCGACCTGGATTTCTTTGCCCTTCTTCAGTTTGGCGAAGCCTTCGTCGGAGATGTGGTTGCTCATGCTTTCATACATGTTGACGCCAGGGCTGCGCAGGGCGATTTTCTTGAAGGGATTGCCCTTTTCGATGAGGTAGCGCAGGGTGAGGTAGGCCCCGAAACTGGTTGAATAGTTATACACGTTCTTAGCCTGTAATTCTGTTTTGGCATAGTCCAGGACCAGCGTCAGATAGGTCATACATTCCGGGATGGACAACTTCTTGCGGGCATCGGCGCCGTGGCAGGGCCAATCGAAGGCGATGACGGCATAGTTCTTGTATTTGCTCGTCAGATGTTCTGCGAAATGGACGGTCCCGGCTGTATCTTTGTGACTGCCGAAGCCATGGGTGACGATGACGACGTTGTCGAAGGTGCGGGTCTGTTTATCATTATCATTGATGAGCAGTTTGCAGCGGATGCTGTAGCCCTGCTGATTGATGTCGAAATTCTTTTCCATACTGTATTCCTCTTTACCCTAGATTCGTCAAAATGACGTACGTCGTTAGTATACCATAAAAAAAGGGGCTGTCGCATTAAGCCATTTTGGCTTCGTGCGACAGCTCTCTTTTTTTGCTCTATTTCATCTTTCTATTCTCTTTTTTCTAGCTAAACGTAAAAAAAGGTACACGAAACAGACCGGCCATCAGGTCGGCAAAAAAACGTGTACCTTTTTCTATGTATATAGTTATTCAAGCACTCTTTTTCACTTTTTTTAAGGAATAAAGGTATGTCCCCAAATTACCGGATTGTAGCTTGTGATGTAAGGTCAAGACATTGTGGGCCATTGCCAGTATGATACTGGTTACCAGGGCGTTCTCAGTTCCATGGCTTAAAAAACGCCGGAACGACAGATTCGCCTTGATGTCGGAAAAAGCGCCTTCAGACTGGATGGAACGGTTCATTCGAAGCATCTTCCCTGTAGGAGAACTGATGTGAGCTTCCATTTCGGCCCGTTGGGCTTGGAACCTTTTAGAAAGTTCTAATTGCTTCGTCCTTTTTTCCAACGGCTTCTTGCTGCGATTGCCATGAATGCATCCTTTCTTATAGGGACAGTCCGAACAATCTTCACAGACATAATGGCTTTTGCATATTTTAAATCCCGTGCTGGTTGTTTCAGTCTTTTT